>CAYSGK010000144.1:0-5462 GCA_964430395.1 uncultured Methylophaga sp. | reverse complement strand
TAAGGTGATCCGTGGAAGATATAAGCTATCCCGAATCCTATACGGATACTGCCACCGAGGCACTTAAAGTCCCCCCTCACTCTGTTGAAGCTGAACAATCTGTGCTGGGTGGTCTACTGCTAGATAATAATAGCTGGGATAAAATTGCTGATGTATTGGTTGAATCAGATTTTTATCGCCATGACCATCGTTTGATCTTCCGTGCTATTTCTCAATTATTTGAGAAATCGGAGCCCGTTGATGTTATCACCCTTGCTGAGTGGCATGATAGCCGTGGTGAATTAGATCAAGTGGGTGATCTTGCCTATCTTGGTATGTTGGCTAGAGATACACCGTCAGCTGCAAATATTGCTGCCTACGCCACTATTGTTCGGGAACGCTCTGTTCTTCGTCAACTCATTGCGGTGGGCGGTGCTATTTCAAGCGCAGCATTTAATCCAGAAGGTCTTGATAGCGATGAAATGCTGGATAAAGCAGAGCAACAAGTACTTGCTATTGCTGAAAAAAGTGTTAACCGTGGTGGTGGCTTCATTCAAGTTAAAGAAGTGTTAAGCAAGGTAGTTGATCGTATTGATACCTTGTTTGAGCAAGATAGCCCAATTACGGGATTGTCTAGTGGTTTCACTGATTTTGATATGCAAACCGCGGGATTACAACCTGCAGACTTAGTAATTGTAGCTGGTAGACCATCGATGGGTAAGACTACTTTTGCTATGAATCTGGCTGAACATGCTTCGATTAAAAGCAAAGAGCCCGTCGCCGTATTTAGTATGGAAATGCCCGCAGACTCATTAGCAATGCGTATGCTGTCATCATTAGGTCAGATTGACCAGCATCGCCTTCGCACAGGAAAATTGAATGATGATGATTGGCCACGGCTAACTTCTGCAATTGCCTTATTAAATGAAGCCCCTTTATTTATTGATGATACACCAGCATTAACTGTGACAGAGCTTCGCGCCCGTGCCCGCCGATTAAAACGGGATCACGGTTTAAGTTTGATTGTGATCGATTATATTCAACTTATGCAAGGCAGTGGTAAGACGAATGAAAACCGCACCACGGAAGTATCGGAAATATCACGTGGACTTAAAGCCTTAGCAAAAGAATTGGATGTACCTGTTGTGGCGTTGTCGCAGTTAAATCGTAGCTTAGAACAACGTCCGAACAAACGGCCTGTTATGTCAGATCTGCGTGAATCGGGAGCGATTGAGCAAGATGCGGATTTAATCGTATTTATCTATAGAGATGAAGTCTATAACGAAGATTCACCCGAAAAAGGTAAGGCTGAAATCAATATTGCCAAGCAACGTAATGGACCCATTGGTACGGTTGCACTCACTTTCCAAGGTAAATACACACGCTTTGAGAATTTTGCCTACAATAATTATGATGATTATGACACGGGCGCAGGATACGATAATAATGCCCCTAGTGGGCTTTAACGGAGAGTAGTCGTGCAGTCATATCCTGTCGCTCATATTGATTTAATAGCACTTAAGCATAATTTATTACGTGCAAAACAGCTTGCACCAAATAGCCGCATTATGTCTGTTGTAAAAGCCAATGCTTATGGACATGGTATAGTAGAGGTTGCTCATGCACTATCAAATAGTGATGCTTTTTGTGTTGCTCGACTATCGGAAGGTTTACATTTACGAAAAGCTGGGATTGAGCAAGCAATTGTAATACTGGACGGTGTTAATACGTCTAAAGAAATACAAATAGCATCAGAGAATGATTTATCGTTGGTATTTCATTCTTTGATACAGATTGATCTGGTCATTGCAACAGCATTAGAAAAACCACTTACATTTTGCTGGTTGATGGTTGAAACTGGTATGCATCGATTAGGCATACGATCAGATCGTGTTGAGCTAGCATTACAAAATTTAGCGCGGACAGATAATGTTCAGGATCCTGTAGGCTTGATGAGTCATTTTGCCAATGCTGATGTAGAAAGTGACGAACGGAATGAGCAGCAACTAGAGAAGCTCAAACAACTTGCAGAAAAGCATCAACTTCCTACAAGTATGGCAAATTCAGGAGCTATTATTACCTTACCTGAAAGCCATGGTGACTGGGTAAGGCCAGGTATTATGTTATATGGCGCATCCCCCATTACAGATAGATCTGCTAGAAGCCTTTTGTTAAGATCCGTAATGCAGTTAAAGTCTATTGTTATATCTATTCAAAATCTTCAACCTGGTGATGAGGTAGGATATGGTGGCGACTGGGTTACTGAAAAGGCTACACGTATTGGTATTGTGGGAATAGGATACGGAGATGGTTATCCACGACAATTATCAAATATGGGAACAGTAATGATCAACGATAAAGTGGCTCCCATTATTGGACGTGTTTCGATGGATATGATTGCTGTTGATTTATCATTGCTTGCAAGTGCTAAAGTAGGTAGTGAAGTGCTGCTTTGGGGTGGAAGCTATGTGCATATTGATAATATTGCACAACAGGCAAATACAATATCATATGAGTTATTGAGCCAGATTAATGAGCGCGTAAATCGTGAGTACCATCATGGCGAAGCTTAAACGTGTTTATAGCTGCAAAGATTGTGGAGCACAAACGCCACAATGGGCAGGGCGATGTGGTGAGTGTGGTGCATGGAATAGCTTGCAAGAGGAAGTACAATCGCCAACATCATCAGCGAGTATAGAAACGATTGTTCGCCATACAGGTTATTCTGGTGAGCAGAAAAATGATGTGCAATCGCTTCGTGAAGTCACATCAGAGCAAGCTGTGCGTTGGACAACGGGCTTAACAGAATTAGATAGGGTTTTAGGTGGCGGTTTAGTCACCGGATCAGTCGTATTAATTGGTGGTGACCCGGGTATTGGAAAATCGACATTGTTATTACAAGCCATGGCTAAAATGGCGCAAACAAGTGGAATAAGCCCCTTATATATTAGTGGTGAAGAATCACTACAACAGATTCGACTGCGAGCCGAACGCCTTAACTTAGAACAAACACCGCTAGATCTTCTTGCTGAAACACATACGGAACAAATAATCGCTGTAGCAAAAGAACGCAAACCACAAGTGGTGGTGATTGATTCTATTCAAACTGTCTTTACAGAGTTATTACAGTCGGCACCGGGCACAGTGGCACAAGTACGGGAAAGTGCCGCTCAGTTAGTACGTTTTGCTAAATCAAGTGGCACAACATTAATTTTAGTTGGGCATGTGACTAAACAGGGTGCATTAGCCGGCCCTCGCGTATTAGAGCATATGGTTGATACCGTATTGTATTTTGAAGGTGATAGCTCAACACGCTTTAGAATTCTGCGAGCCGTTAAAAATAGATTTGGCGCAGTTAATGAGCTAGGTGTCTTTGCCATGACTGAATTGGGTTTAAAAGAAATAAGCAATCCTTCTGCTATCTTTTTGTCACGTGGTGATGCACCACTTGCTGGTAGCTTAGTTACCGTCATTCGAGAAGGCAGCCGACCGATGTTAGTTGAGGTTCAGGCTTTGGTGGATGAAAGCCCTTTAGGTAATCCGAGGCGTGTTTGTGTAGGCTTAGATCAAAACCGTTTGGCGATGCTTTTGGCTGTGTTACACCGCCATGGTGGTGTAACTTGTAGTGATCAAGATGTATTTATTAATGTGGTGGGAGGGGTGAAACTCAGTGAGACAGGTGCTGATTTAGCTATATTAGCCGCTGTGTTATCAAGTCTTAGAAATAAAGCGATTGCCAGTGACTGGATTATTTTTGGTGAAGTAGGCCTAACAGGAGAAATTCGTCCTGTGCAGGCGGGTGAAGAACGTATTCATGATGCGGCCAAACATGGCTTTACTTATGCGATAGTACCAAAAGCGAATGCGCCACGCAAAGCAATTAAAGGTATTAAAGTGATTGCCGTACAGCACTTATCAGAAGCAATTGATGCGTTGAAGTAAGAGAAGACTTAGCTATTTATTAATGCCGACAATTCTCGATGTAGTAATTTCTCATCACCTAAGTTAAGTTCAACCAAACGTTTTAAATGGCTAATGCTATCGAGATCGATATGTTCACAGAGGAAGCCTACAGAATTATTATCAAGATGGGCGACGGAAGCATACATATTGATAACTAATTCTGCATTTTCCAATAGAAGATCAATTTTATATTTATCATGCAGAGCACCTTGCCAGCTATCGGGAATGTTTATTAAAATTCCTTTTAGTGAGATATCGATGACATTACAGTTAAGATGTAAATCACCTTTATAGGCTTTAATATGTGCCTTGGCAGGGAAGGGTATACGGCTGAAACGGCGGCGTTCATCAAATTGAGTATTCGACATGCTTGTTCTCATGTAATATTAAGGCAATGTGAATAATAACACCGATTTTCTTAAAGGAGAAAACAATGCTCTGGGCTAAAGCCTTTCATATTATATTTGTGGTGACATGGTTTGCGGCACTTTTTTATTTGCCACGCCTGTTTGTTTATCACGCAGCATGCAATGATGAAGCAGGTAATGAACGTTTCAAAGTGATGGAACGCAAATTATATCGAGGTATTATGACGCCTAGCGCCATTTTAACCTTTATTTTTGGTGCGTGGACGCTCAGTTATTATTCATTAGAACAAATTGCGATGATGCATTGGCTGCATGCCAAATTATTACTTGTAGCAATACTTTACGGCTATCATGGTTATTGTGGGAAATTATTAAAGCAGTTTAACAATGATGAAAACACACGCTCACATGTGTTTTATCGTTGGTTTAATGAATTTCCTGTTTTTATTCTAATTGCTGTTGTTATTTTGGTGATTGTTAAACCATTTTAGTCAGTATATTCAAATAATTTAACAACGCGTTGAACCCCTGCCGATTGGGCAACAACATTGACGGCCTTATCTGCTTCAGCATGATTGATGATCCCCATCAAATAAACAACACCATGCTCTGTCACCACTTTTATATTAAGAGGATTTACTCCCTTCTCAGCAGTAAGTTTGGTTTTTATTTTTGATGTGATCCAAGTGTCACTACTTCGCGATGGAAGAGCGCTGGGCGCTGCAATAATTAATTCATTAAAAATACGACGCACTTTTGGAAGTGCTTTTACGATATCTCCAACTTGTTGCTTTAGTGATTCAGTAGGGGTTTCACCAGAAATTAATACTAAACCATTATAGCTTGTGACATTAATATGACTTTGGTCATAAATATTTTTGTTGTTATAAATAGCATTAGAAGCCTTAAATTCAGTGCCTTGGTCATCAATAACTGTGCCCGCGGTACGGTGATCAGCCGCTACAGATGCGCCCGTTGCTGCACCGGTCACAACAGCTGTAGCACAGCTTTGCAATAGCACTGTAGATAATAAAACAAGTAATATGAGTTTATTTTTTTGCATGACTGTATTCCTACGTGATTTATATTGAGTATATACCTAACTAATATGTCTGAACATATTTAGAGAGTAAAAGTAGTTAATATTAATTT
>CAYSGK010000143.1:0-5498 GCA_964430395.1 uncultured Methylophaga sp. | reverse complement strand
CATCAGATAAGCATGGTGACTGTGATTGCACGTATCGGGCTGGAGATCCAGGGTTCATCACAGTAATTGATAATAAAACGGTGATTTATCCTGAATATAGAGGAAATGGTGTAATGGCGAGCCTTGGAAATATTACAGGAAATCCACATATCGGGATGGTATTGATTGACTTTTTTGCTACTCAGGTGGGCTTACATATAAATGGTCGTGCCGATATTATCTTGGCTGATCAACTCGAATCGGAATATAAAGATGATGATGATTTGATTAAACGGATTAAGATGAATACGGTTATTGAGAAAACAGAATGTTATGTGAGGGTTGAAGTGGATGAAGCTTATATTCACTGTTCGAAACATATTCCGGTGTTGAAGAAAATGGATAAAGCATTGCATTGGGGAACCGACGACCAAACATTAAAAGGTGGCGATGCGTTTAAGGTCAAAAAATATCCTAGACCGTGGACTGATTAAAGGCAGCTTCCTCAACCTTTCTTTTCAAGATAACATTGATGGTATTCTTCAGCAGGCCAAAAAGTCTCTGCGGCAGTAATTTCAGTAATAATAGGATTTTCAAAAATATGAGCGCGGTTAAGTGTTTTTTTGACTAATTCTGCCTGTTGCCGCTGTTGTTCGTTATGGTAAAAAACCGCACTACGATATTGACTACCAATATCCGGTCCTTGACGATTTAATGTGGTGGGATTATGTAGCTTCCAAAATACACCTAATAAAGATTCAAAGCTGACAATGTCTGGATCGAAAGTGACTTCAATCACTTCTGCATGTCCCGTTGTGCCCGTGCATACTTGTTTATAATCTGGGTTTTCAGTTGTGCCATTAGAATAGCCGACGCGTGTTGACGTAACGCCAGTCACATTCCTAAATTGCACTTCAACTCCCCAAAAACACCCTGCTGCAAATGTGGCTATTGCCATGGTTGAATCTCACATTATAGTTGATGTGTCCATGATACAATATCTCAGATAATTATACCCGTAATCAATCAAGATGCAGATTTTTAGCACCCATACTGAATGCGCTATCTACGTTATAATAGTAAGCAATAGAGCGACTATTACATTACTATTATGCCTTGCTAGCCCATCCATTATAGGCACCAAAAAACCGCAACTTGAATGATCACGGGTATAGATCTAAAAATTGTAGCCTGAGAGAGAGATGAGCGAAGAAATAAGTAAACCGAGTAATTTTATCCGAAATATCATTAATGCTGACCTAGAGGCTGGCAAGAATGATGGACGTGTGCATACTCGTTTTCCACCTGAGCCTAACGGTTATTTGCATATTGGTCATGCTAAATCTATTTGTTTAAACTTTGGTTTGGCTAATGATTATGATGGTTTATGTAATTTACGGTTTGATGACACTAATCCGCAAAAAGAAAATGAAGAGTTTGTTCGTGCTATTGAAGAAGATGTGCGCTGGCTTGGTTTTGACTGGCAAGATCGCTTGTTCTTCTCTTCTAATTATTTTGAACAATTATTTGATTATGCCGTGCAACTTATCAAGCAAGGCGATGCTTATGTGTGTGATCTTAATGCGGAAGAAACACGTGAATATCGTGGCACTTTAACTGAACCAGGAAAAAATAGTCCTTATCGCGACCGTAGTATTGAAGAGAACCTAGATTTATTTACCCGTATGCGATCGGCTGAGTTTGCTGATGGTAGTAAATTATTGCGAGCCAAAATTGATATGGCATCGCCGAACGTCAATATGCGTGATCCTGCGCTTTATCGTATTCGTCACGGTATAGTTCACCACCAAACGGGTACGCAGTGGTGTATTTATCCTATGTATGACTATACTCATTGTATCTCAGATGCGATTGAGGGAATTACACATTCAGTATGTACTTTAGAATTTGCCGATCATCGTCCACTCTATAACTGGTTCTTAGAAAAACTAAACACTAAAAATAAGCCGCAGCAAATTGAGTTTTCTCGCTTGAATTTGCAATATGCAATTACAAGCAAGCGGAAATTGACCAAATTAGTAGAAGATAAGATCGTGGAAGGATGGGATGACCCCAGAATGTCGACTATTTCAGGGATGCGCCGAAGAGGTTACCCTGCGGCAGCAATACGTGAGTTTTGTGAACGAATCGGTGTCACTAAAGCAGATAATTCTGTTGAAATGGAAATTTTAGATGCCTGTATTCGTGAAGAATTAAATGAACATGCTCCTCGTGCAATGGCAGTACTTAATCCTATAAAAATGATTATAAGCAATTATCCTGAAGGACAAACGGAAGATCTAATTGCACCGAATCACCCGCAAAATGAAAGCATGGGAACACGTATTGTACCTTTCACACGTGAACTATACATAGACCGTGCTGACTTTAAAGAAGAAGCTAATAATAAATTTAGACGCTTAGTAAAAGACAAGGAAGTGCGCCTTAGAAATGCCTATGTGATTCGTTGCGACGACGTTATTAAAGATAATAGTGGTGAGATTATTGAGCTGCATTGTAGCTATGATCCTGCAACATTAGGTGCAAACCCGGAAGGGCGAAAGGTTAAAGGTGTAATTCATTGGGTCTCGGCTGAACATGGCATAAAGGCGCAAGTAAGGGTTTATGATCGCCTGTTTAATCATCCTCACCCTGATAGTGACAAAGAGGTTGATGATTTCACTTCACATATAAATCCAGATTCATTAGTTACGCTAACAGAGAGTGTAGTGGAGAAAAGTTTAGCTACAGCACAGCCAGGCGCAGTATATCAATTTGAGCGGGAAGGTTATTTTTGTGCCGATAGTGAACTTAGTAAACAAGGTAGTTTGGTCTTTAATCGCACCGTTACTTTGAGAGATACATGGGCTAAGAGTGATAAGTAACTTGCGTAGCGATAAAAAAAGACTTATCCTTACGAAATGAATAGAAATTTGTTTTAGGACAATAAGATGGCGCAGAGTCTTAATAAATCTCATTACAATATGATCGAGCAGCAAGTTCGACCAAGTGATGTGCTTGATACACGTGTTTTGGCAGCATTAAGTGTTATTATGCGTGAGCAATTTGTATGTGAAGATTTAGTTTCTCTAGCCTATGCTGACACTGAGCTACCTCTGGGCTATGGGCAAACCATGTTGTCGCCAGTGTTAGAGGGTCGGTTATTACAAGTATTAGATGTTCAGCCAGATGAGCATGTGTTTGAAATTGGTACGGGCTCGGGCTATTTCACAGCACTGCTAGCACAATTAGCTAAACAGGTAACAAGTGTTGAAATAATTGCTGATCTATCAGAGCAGGCAAAGCAGAAGATTGGTGAAACTGAAAATATAACATTAGTTATTGGTGACGCTTCTCAAGGGTGGGATCTACTTGATAGAGTTGATGTGATTATCGCCACAGCAGCATTTGTGACTGTACCAGATAGGCATAAACAAGCCTTGCAAATTGGAGGAAGAATGCTGGCCGTGGTGGGTGAGGCTCCTGCAATGGAGGTACAAATAATCCAACGCATAGCAGAGCGTGAGTGGCGTACAAAAACTGTATTTGAAACTGTGATCCCAGCAATGATAAATGCTGAACCCAAACCAGAATTTAAGTTTTAAGAGAAAAGTATGAGACAAATGACAGCGATAGAATTACGCGACTTTCTAGCCACAGGTGTTACAACTGTAAAGATAGATGTACGTGAAGATATAGAATTAGAATTTGGCATGTTCGAAGATGCCATACATATTCCAATGCAAAGTGTACCTGGTCAATTAAACGCATTAGAAAAATATAAAGATGAGACTGTAGTTATGATTTGCCGATCAGGGAAACGTAGCGCTCAAATTGGACAGTTCTTAGAGCAAATGGGGTTTAGTGACATTATCAACTTAGCCGGTGGTATGAACGGTTGGGCTACTGATGTTGATTCGAGTATGACGGTTTATTAAAGGGAAAAATAATGAAGCAATTAACGATAAGTACATTAATAAGTTTAATGCTAGTTTCAGCAAATAGTTACGCTGAAGATTTGATGGATGTTTATCAGTTGGCCTTAAAAAATGATCCACAAATTTTGGCGGAATATGCCTCTCAATTAGCCGTAGGTGAGCTGGATGCGCAGAGTAGGGCTAATTTCTTGCCTACGCTAGGGCTGAGTGCAAATACCAAGAAAAATTGGCAAGATACCTCATCAAGTGGTTTGGGTGGAACCTTGAATTTGGGCGGACATCGAGAATTTAATACGCACGGTTATGCTTTGACTATCACCCAGCCACTCTATAAAAAGCAAAATTATATTCAAAAAGACAAAGCGAACATTGCTATTGAACAAGCCGCAGCAAGTTATGCTGCAGTGAGTCAAGACTTAGTCATGCGAGTTGCCGATCGCTATTTTAATGTGCTGGCAAAACAAGATGATGAAACTTTTGCCCTTGCTGAACGTGAAGCCATTGCGCGTCAGTTAGAACAAACAAAGCAACGCTTTGATGTAGGTATTGCGACGATTACTGATGTCACCGAATCTCAAGCGGCTTATGATTTGGCAAATGCCTCAGTAATCAGTGCCGAAAATGAAGTAAGAAATAGTAAAGAACGTTTGCGTGAACCGCTAGGGCAATATATCGATACTTTGGCGACATTAAAAGATGATACGGAATTGGTACGTCCCCAACCAGAAGATATTGAGCAATGGAGTAATACTGCATTGATCCAGAACCCCGCCATTATTGTTGCCAAGTTTGCGGTTGAAGATGCAAAACAAACTATCAAATTACAAAAAAGTGGCCATTACCCAACATTAGACTTGGTTGGGCAGAAGGCATATGACTCTTCAAGTGACGGTAGTTTTGGTGGTTCAAAAACGCATTTATCAACTCTAGGTTTACAGTTCAATGTGGAATTTGATGTCAGTGGCCGAGTACGCTCACAAACACGAGAAGCAGAGCACAGGTTGAACCAAGCGATGCAAAATGAAGAGCAACAACGTCGCAGTGTGGTCAGAGAAAGCCGTGAAGCCTATAACGGAGTGATTTCGGGGCTCAGTCGTGTTGAGGCACTTAAACAAGCAGTGCTTTCAAATGAAAAAGCATTAGAAGCAACTGAAGCTGGTTACCAAGTCGGCACACGCACCACAGTCGATGTACTGAATGTGCGCCGTGATTTATTCCGGGCTCGTAGAGATTATGCTAGCTCTCGTTATGACTATATATTATCAAGTTTACGCCTAAAACAAGCTGCAGGTACCATTGAGCAAGAGGATTTAGAGCATATTAACCAATGGTTATCTGAATAAAATAAAATGGCCACATCTGCATCAGCGATGTTAAACGAAGATAAAAGCCTTTTAGTTATTATTGATGTTCAGCAGCGTTTACTTTCTGCTATGCCCGAGCATGCAGGTAATGTAATGATTAAGCAGACCGGCATTTTAGGGCAAGCTGCAAGCAGATTGAGCATCCCTATTGTGGTGACGGAACAATATCCTAAAGGACTAGGCGAAACGGTCGAAGTATTGCAATCTCATATTTCAT
>CAYSGK010000142.1:0-5515 GCA_964430395.1 uncultured Methylophaga sp. | reverse complement strand
TGGGCCTTAGCCATGATTATTCTCCTTTTTATTATTATTTTAGAGATGTTTATACTTTTAGTTCTTGCTTAAGAAGCCTCTGAATGGTCATGGGTATAAGTCCTTTTTAAAGTCTCCTTCACATAGCTTACCACTTGCTCGACAGGTAAACCAGAACCACTATCAAACCAAACACCATCTTGCTGAGCGCGCAACCACGTTAACTGACGCTTAGCCATCTGCCGTGTTGCAATAATTGCTTTCTCGACCAATGTCTCTTGATCATATTCACCTTCAAGATAAGCCCATACTTGTCGATAGCCAACAGCACGAATTGCTGGCAAATCGACATGACAATCTTCCCGATCAAATAAAGCCTTAACTTCGTCAATAAATCCAGCTGACATCATATTTTTATATCGTTCAGCTATACGCTGATGCAACACAGCTCTATCTTTGGGGCTGACAATCACTTTTATAATATTATAAGGCAGAGATTGTTGTGTATCTTTAGTCAGCTCGGTCATTGATTGACCCGTGATCTCATACACTTCTAATGCACGCTGTATGCGCTGAGGATCGTTAATATGAATACGTGCAGCAGAAACTGGATCAATATTTGAAAGGCGGTCATGCAGGTGTGCCAATCCAAATTGTGCCACCTCATCTTCTAATTTTGCACGTATTTCAGGATCGGCAGAAGGTAAATCAGATAAACCTTGCTGCAAGGCCTTAAAATACAGCATCGTGCCACCAACTAATAGCGGGATCTTGCCACGAGCCGTTATTTCAGCCATTAAACGTAACGCATCTTCACGAAAATTGCCCGCTGAATAACGCTCGCAAGGATCGATAATATCAACTAAATAATGGGGATAATCGCGTAATGTTTCAGGCTCAGGTTTCGCAGTACCGATATCCATACCGCGATAAACTAGTGCCGAATCAACACTGATAATTTCAACAGGAAATTGTTTTGCAATTTCTAAAGCAAGATCCGTCTTGCCGGCCGCCGTCGGCCCCATAATAAAGAGAGCCGGTGGTAAATTTTCAGTAATGCAGTTCAGGGTTAGCCTTGTTTCATCGTGTCAAAGAATTCAGCATTTGTTTTGGTCGCTTTTAAACGATCCATCAAGAATTCCATTGCTTCAATAGGATCCATCGGTGCAAGCAACTTACGTAAAATCCATAATTTGTGCAAATCTTCAGCATCAGTCAGTAGGTCTTCTTTACGCGTACCTGAACGGGTTACATTAATTGCAGGGTAAATACGGCGATCAGCCAATTTACGCTCAAGTTGTAATTCCATATTACCGGTACCTTTGAACTCTTCAAAGATAACTTCATCCATACGCGAACCCGTTTCTACAAGTGCCGTAGCGATAATCGTTAAACTACCACCCTCTTCAATATTACGAGCCGCACCAAAGAAACGTTTTGGACGTTGCAATGCATTAGCATCGACACCACCCGTTAAAACTTTACCAGATGACGGAGCAACCGTATTATAAGCACGCGCAAGACGTGTAATAGAATCGAGCAAAATAACCACATCACGTTTATGTTCAACTAAACGCTTAGCTTTCTCGATGACCATTTCAGCCACTTGTACATGACGTGTTGCTGGTTCATCAAATGTACTAGAAACAACTTCGCCTTTAACAGAACGTTGCATTTCCGTTACTTCTTCAGGGCGTTCATCAATAAGCAATACAATTAAATCGCTCTCTGGATGATTAATCGCAATCGACTGTGCAATATTTTGCAAAATCATTGTTTTACCTGATTTAGGCGGCGCAACAATCAAAGCACGCTGGCCTTTACCAATCGGTGCCGCCAAATCAATTAGACGAGGAGTAATATCTTCCGTACTGCCGTTACCGCGCTCTAAAGTAAAACGTTCATTAGGGAAAAGCGGCGTTAAGTTTTCAAAAGGAACTTTATTTTTCGATTTTTCAGCTGCTTCATAATTAATTTCTTCAACTTTAATTAAAGCAAAATAACGCTCGCTATCTTTAGGTGCTCTAATTTTTCCTGAAATAGTATCGCCCGTTCGCAAACTAAAACGGCGGATCTGGCTAGGTGAAACATAAATATCATCAGGGCCAGCAACATACGATGCTTCTGGAGAGCGTAAAAAACCAAATCCATCTTGGAGTAACTCTAACACCCCGGTAGTTTTGATCTCATCGCCCTGTTTAGCGTGATGTTTTACAATAGCAAAAATTAAATCTTGTTTTCGATTTCGAGCTAAACCTTCAAGTTTCATTGAAAGTGCAAGCTCCATAAGTTGAGCAGCAGTCTGCTTCTTAAGTTCAGTTAGTTGCATGTATTACCTAGTTTGGGATTTTTATAATAGAAATATTTTGTGCGTGGCTACGCATAGAAATGTAAATGGATTTTGGGAGAAATTTGAAATTTAAGCGCATAATAACAACTAATTCTAGGGGTGTCTAGTTTTTGAAGATAAAACTGTGAACTAAAGCCAATCAACCGTATCTTAGGCTAGTTATACCAGCCATTTATTCGTATCACAAAATGATACGATTAGCTTGGTTTTACGTATCATCATGAATATTAAAACCCCGTTGCCGTGCTTTCCATCAGTCCTGATACAAATACTGCTGAAAACCAACAAAAACTTCACGAATCACCTTAGCCGAACCCAGCTCAACCGTTGCATCACTAATCGTATTATATTTCAGCTCAATCAGGGTTTTCATCTTGCTTACGGATAATTCCGTCACGCCTTCTTTAACATAACGCCTTAAAATAAAATCGATAAAGGCTTGTTGATGATATTCAGTGTAATGCTGATTAATTGCGGGCTTAGCGTGTGATACCCGTTGATTACGTGATTGTGTTTCAGCGGCATAAGCTACATACGCCAACACATCATAAACATCACTGTCTCGTGCATCAATCAACTCTTTCATGCTATCGAGTTTTTCACTGTCATATCCCGCTTCTGTCAAATCGTGTAGCAGTTTCTCACGGGTATCAGGATCACCCCAAATCTCACGCAGCTTATCTTCATTTTCAAAGAACTGAGGCAAATCATCAAACATGCGTTCGAGAAATTCTTTTGCCGTAATCGGTTTACCGTCTGCACTCCAATACATCACTGATGAGATATGATGAATTTGCCGTATTTTGCCATCGCTCAGTTTGATAACGATTTTTTCAACTTTTTCACACACACAAGGGATACTGCCACAATTAACACATTCAACAGGCTCACAAATACATGGGCTTACCCCACACTCTGGACAAGGATCTGGCTTGCATTCACAGGGTTCAACACCGCACTTAGGGCAAAGCTTCGGACAATTACATGGATTAAAGCCACACACTTCGCATGGCTCAGTAGCACATGTACAAGGGTCATTATTACAAACCTTACAAGGTTCTGGAGGCAACGGCTCACCATCCCATTCAGGGTCAGCAAAATTATAATGCGCCTTTACGAAATCAAAAACAGTAAAAAACGCTTTACCATCATACATCCGCGTTCCACGGCCAATGATTTGCTTAAACTCAATCATATTATTACAAGGCCGCATCAACACAATATTACGCACATTACGCGCATCCACACCTGTCGAAAGCTTGCGTGAGGTAGTTAAAACAGTGGGAATGGTTTTCTCATTATCCTGAAATATTTTTAAATCATCCTCACCTGCCGCGCCATCATTTGCCGTCACCCGCACACAATAATTACTGTTAGTCGTCCAACCTTTTTTCACTGCATATTGATTGATAAAATCGCGCACCACACCTGCATGGGCTTGGGTGGCACAAAACACCAAAGTTTTATCATTAGGATTAACGCGATCCATCCAATAATGTACGCGTTTTTGTTCACGCGAAGGAATGGTGATAACGCGATTAAAATCACCTTCTTTATACAATTTGCCCGTCTCAGGCTCACCTTGCACCACCACCCCATCACCCGGCGTATAAATATACTCATCCATCGTGCCTACAATAGGGTAGACCTTAAACGGCGTTAAAAAGCCATCATTAATGCCTTCTTTTAGCGTATAGCTATAAACCGCTTCACCAAAATAGGCATAGGTATCCACATTATCCTTGCGTTTAGGCGTTGCGGTTAAACCCAATTGAACCGCAGGTGAAAAATAATCTAAAATCCCGCGCCAGTTGCCCTCATCATTCGCCCCGCCTCGGTGACACTCATCAATGATGATAAAATCAAAAAAATCTTCAGGATATTCGCCAAAGTACGGTGCATCATTCCCCGCCTCATCGGTGCCTGACATAAAAGTCTGAAAAATCGTAAAAAACACACTGGCATTTTTAGGCACGCGGCCTTTCTTTTTAATCTCACTCGGCTCAATCCGCACAATGGCATCATCCCCAAACGGGGCAAAATCATTAAACGCTTGATTGGCTAAAATATTACGATCGGCTAAAAACAAAATACGCGGTCGGCGTTTGGCATTATCGGGCGCTGTCTGTGCCGACAAGCTCCAGCGACTATGAAATAACTTCCATGCGATTTGAAAAGCAATACAGGTTTTGCCCGTTCCCGTTGCCAAGGTCAATAAAAGTCGTTGCTGGCCTGCGGCAATCGCATCCAGTGCATTATTAATGGCATTTTCTTGATAATAACGCGGTGTCCAATCGCCTTTACATTCAAACGGAATAGTCGAAAAACGATCACGCCAACTAGATTTAAATTCTGGTGCGAGTTTGTCTTGCTTGTCAAACGTCAAAGACCATAAAGCCTGAGGCGATAAATAATCATCGACCAAGCCTTCTTCACCTGTCAGCCTATCAATTTGATAAATCTCATGGCCATTAGTGGCATACGCAATGCGACACTGTAAACGCGCGGCATAATCTTTGGCTTGGCGCACCCCTTCGCTATAACTCAAGGCTTCTTTTTTAGCCTCAACCGCGGCTAACTTACGGCCTTTATAGACCAACACATAATCACTAGCGACCTGCGCACCGCGTTTGCCACCCGTTAAAATACGCCCCGGACAAATCACCTCACGGCGAATAAAGCTCTCTGCCACCTCGCCCCAACCATCGGCCTTAAGTTTAGGGTCAATTAACTCCGCCCGTGTGTCTGCTTCATTGCGTTGTGTCATGATTAGGGTTCCTTAGCCAACATCCCCCTGTGTCAGGATAGTTGTCGCCTCTAATTTTCATTTAGAGGAAGCAAAAAATGAGTCAAAAATTTACTCAAGCATTTAAAATACAAGCCGTAGAAAAAGCCCTTATTCGTACAGAAGGAGTAAGTGTCTTAGAAATAGCGGAATCCTTAGGTGTAGGATATTCGACGTTACAAAAGTGGATTGTTAAATCAAAAAATAACGAATTTGAACCTAGCGAACCACTTACTAAAGAAAAACGCCCACAAGACTGGACTCAAGAAGAAAGACTTAATATAGTTATTGAATGCGGTTCATTAAGTGAAGAAGCGGTCAGCGAACGTTGTCGTTCACAAGGGCTTTTTCCTTATCATCTTAAACAATGGAAAGAAGAATTTTCAACTGAAACAAGCATG
>CAYSGK010000141.1:0-5534 GCA_964430395.1 uncultured Methylophaga sp. | reverse complement strand
GACCCTCTGGTCCCAAACCAGATGCGCTACCAGACTGCGCTATACCCCGACGTTTCTCCAGTAAATCTTAGGACAGACTTCCTCAAAGAAAGGCGAAATCATACGCCCATGACTGCAAACAGTCAATAATTGATTACCCCAGTTTATATATTTTTTGCTGTAATCTGCTCAACATGCGAATATAGCGTCTTTTTATTGTTTGGAATAATCCATGGGCGCACAAATCATCGATGGTAAAGCGATTGCAGCAGAGTTAAAGCAATCACTTAAAAAGGCTACAGATCTTCGTTTGGCGGCAGGAAAACGTCGCCCAGGTTTGGCCGTAATACTTGTTGGTGGCGATCCTGCATCCCGCATTTATGTGGGAAGTAAACGTCGCAGTTGCGAAGAAGTCGGTTTTAAATCTGACTCCCATGATCTACCTGAAACCACCTCTGAACAAGAACTACTCAATCTTATCGAGACACTAAATAATGATGATGAAATTGACGGTATATTAGTTCAACTTCCCCTGCCTAAACATATCAACACTGACAATGTGATTGAACACATTTCTCCCACCAAAGATGTTGATGGTTTTCATCCTTATAATATGGGGCGTTTAGCGCAACGTAACCCACAACTTAGTGCCTGCACCCCCAAAGGTGTAATGACTATATTGCGTAAAATAGGCGTTAACTTACTTGGCTTAGAAGCCGTCATTGTCGGTGTTTCTAATATTGTAGGGCGACCAATGGGTTTAGAACTACTCTTAGCAGGATGTACCACTACATCGTGTCACCGTATGACTAAAGATTTGGAGTTTCACGTACGCCGCGCAGATTTATTAGTTGTTGCGGTAGGCAAACCTAATTTTATCCCCGGAGAATGGATCAAAGATGGTGCTATTGTGATCGATGTTGGCATTAATCGCCTTGATGATGGCTCATTATGTGGTGATGTTAAATTTGTAGCGGCAAAAGAAAGAGCATCATGGATTACGCCTGTTCCAGGTGGCGTTGGCCCAATGACAGTGGCTACTTTACTTGAGAATACATTGATCGCGGCAGAATTACACGACACATAGAACAGCACCTTTCTCCCCGTCACTCCCGCATGCTGTAAGCGGGGGTCTATTAACTGTTTTTATAGCTCAGTAGATCCCCGATAAGCTTGTGCTCAGCTTGACTGGGTAAGATCTTGGGGATGACGGAATGGTAACGGGTATAAGAGTTTGCCAACTAAATCTTACGCCAAGTAGTCTTGCCCGCATTATCTTCTAAAATAATTCCCATGGCAGTTAACTCATCGCGCACTTGATCTGCTTTTGCCCAATCTTTGTCTGCTCGCGCAGTATTTCGCTGTTCAATGAGTGATTCGATCTTCATGACTTCATCATCATCATTATTGCCAAGTAAAAAACTATCTGCTGATTGTTGGAATAAGCCTAAAACAGTTCCAAATGAAATCAGCAATCCTGCTAGATAGTGCACTTGCTCAGTTTCACTATTCTCTCTTGCTTTATTAAGTGCCTGCCGCACATCTGCTGTTATCGATAACGCTAAGGCAGTATTAAAATCGTCATCCATTGCTTCTTTAAAACGCGCGCCAAAATCTGCATCATCTTGCCAACGTACGTCTGTCTGAGGCTCAGTATCACGCAATGCTGTGTAATAGCGCGTTAATGCTGATTTAGCTTGCTCTAACGACTCATCAGAATAATTAAGCGGGCTTCGATAATGGCTGGTTAAAATAAAATAGCGTACTACTTCAGCATCATATTGCGCCAACACTTCACGCACGGTAAAAAAATTGCCCAAGGATTTTGACATTTTTTCATCATCAATACGTACAAAGCCATTGTGCATCCAATAATTGACAGATTGGCAACCATGCGCACCTTCTGATTGCGCGATTTCATTTTCATGGTGTGGAAATTGTAAATCTTGACCACCGCCATGAATATCAAAATGCTCACCTAAACAATTTGCAGACATCGCTGAACATTCAATATGCCAGCCTGGGCGACCACGCCCCCAAGGAGAATCCCATGCTGGTTCTTCCGGCTTGGCGGCTTTCCACAATACAAAATCTAGTGGATCATTTTTAGCTTCATTGACTGCCACCCGTTCGCCAGCACGTAATTCATCAATATTTCGACCAGATAATTTCCCGTATCCATCAAATTCGCTGACATCGTAATAGACATCGCCATTATCAGATGAATAGGCATAGCCTTTCTCTATCAATGTTTCAATCATGGCAATAATCTCTGCCATTGATTCTGTGGCTTTCGGTTCAAGCGTTGGGCGCAAAACACTCAATGCATCTGCATCTTGGTTCATTTCATCAATAAAACGTTCAGTTAATGATTGAATAGTTTCACCATTTTCATTTGCGCGGGCAATGATCTTGTCATCTATATCCGTAATATTGCGAATATAGTTCACTTCATAACCACTGGCACGTAAATAGCGGGTCACCACATCAAACACGACCATCACACGTGCATGACCAACATGACATAAGTCATACACAGTCATACCGCAAACATATAATGTCACTTTTCCAGGTTCAATCGGTGTGAAAACTTCTTTTTGTTTGCTCAGACTATTGTGGATCTGCAACATGTTTTGCTCGCTTACTTTTTATTAAGCTGTGTATTTTACGGCATTTATAATAGGAAATGTGGCAGAAGACGGTAGATACCGTTATTATGTCTCTTTTAAATTTTTGGGACAAAACACTAATGAAATTCTTTTTACGCCTGTTCATCCCTTTATTATTTTCATTTATTGTCCATGCTGAAGGAGAGAACACCTTGCCACAAGTAAAATTAGAAACATCACTTGGTGATATCATCATCGAACTTAATTCCGATAAAGCACCCAACACCGTAGATAACTTTCTTAGCTATGTAAAAGACGGCTTTTATAACGGTACAATTTTCCACCGTGTTATTGAAAACTTTATGATTCAAGGCGGTGGCTTCACTGAAGATTTTGTTCAAAAAACTCCGAAAGCCGCAATTAAAAATGAAGCTAATAATGGTTTGAGCAATGAAAGAGGTTCCATTGCTATGGCCCGTACAGGTGCCCCGCATTCAGCCACTGCGCAATTTTTTATTAATACTGTTGATAATGATTTTCTTGATTTTAAATCTGATAAACAAGATGCCACATGGGGTTATGCCGTATTTGGTAAAGTAATTTCCGGAATGGATGTCGTTGACAAAATTCGTACCGTACCGACTGGCAATAAAAATGGCCACGGAGATGTGCCAAATGATAATGTAGTGATCATTAAAGCTACTATTGTAGAATAACTATTCCTCCACCCTAGCGTGAATTTTCACGCTAGGGTGGACACCTACTACCATGTCCACATTATTTATTTCCGACCTCCACCTTGATCCTAACAATCCTGCTCTTATCCAACTAGCCGTTGATTTTCTTAGCACCACCGCGGCGCAGTGCGATGAACTTTATATTCTTGGTGATTTATTTAATATTTGGTTGGGCGATGATCTTATACCTAATGAATTTACACCGGTAATAGAACAACTACAGAAACTTCATCAACAAGGTATAAAAACCTATCTAATGGTGGGAAATCGTGACTTTATGATGGGCAAAGATTTTGCTCAATTAGCGGGCTGTGAGCTACTTAATGATCATTGCATAATTGATCTGTATGGCATCAAAACATTGCTTTTACATGGTGACACCTTATGCACAGCCGATATTGCCTATCAACGCTATCGTCTGTGGTCTCGCAACAAACTATTGCAATGGTTCTTTCGCCATATGCCATTAAAATTTCGCCAAAATCTGGCTGATAAAATAAAACAACAAAGCCGTCAACAAAAACAAACAAAATCGACAATTATTATGGATGTGAATGCCGATGAAGTCGCACGCATAATGACTAAATTTGGCGTAAGGCAACTTATCCACGGTCACACTCATCGTCCAGCGGTTCATACTTTAAAAATATCTGGCAAGCAAGCCACAAGAATTGTTTTAGGTGATTGGCAAAATAAAGTCAGCTATTTACAATGTGATAAAAAGGGTTCCCAACTCTTTGATCATCGCGTTATGACTTAGCCGCGAGCTTAGCTTTAGCTGCTTTATCATCTAGCAATTGTCTTAGTCGTTTAGGTGGTACATAGCCAGGAAGAGATTCACCACTTTCTAAAAATAATGCTGGTGTTCCTCTTACCCCAAGTTTTCCACCTAGTTGATATTGTGCAGCAACTGGACTTTGGCAATTTTTAGAGTCCACTATCATACCTTTTTTAGCATCAGTCATTGCTTTTTTACGATCATCTGCACACCAAACATCTTCAGCCTTATCAAATGATTCGGAATCAAGCCCTGCTCGCGGAAAAGCCATATAACGAATACGTATGCCTAATGCATTATATTCAGCCATTTGTGAATGCAATTTTCGGCAATAGGCACAATCAATATCGGTAAACACTGTTAAGGTATAATCCGTCTTCTTAGGAGAATAGATAATCATTTCAGATTCATCCAAAGAGGCTAATAATTTTTTCCTTAATGATTTTCGCTTGGCTTCAGTAATATTTTTACCTGTTTCCATATTAATCATATTGCCTTCAAAGCCATAACTTAAATCTTCGGTTACATAAATAATTCCGCCACCTTTAAGTACAACTTCATACATGCTCGTTTTACCAACCGCTTGGATGCTATCCACCTTTACTGATGGCATTAAGGCTTCTAATTTTGTTTTCATTTCGGCAGTATCAGCTGCATGAGCAATACCCATTACCAACAAAGCCAGTAGCCAAAAAATGTTTCGTATTGCTATCATTATCTTAATCTCTAAAGTTATTAAATTGTAATGGCATATCAATATCATCATTGCCTTTTAAAAGCGCCATAACACCTTGTAAATCATCTCGTTTCTTGCCAGTGACACGTACACTATCACCTTGTATCGATGCTTGAACCTTGCTTTTGCTCGCTTTAATTAATTTAACGATCTTGCGAGACAAATCAGCATCAATGCCTTCCCGCACCGCAATATCTTGTTTACGCATTTTGCCATTACCAACTGAATCTTTAACGTCTAAACAATTGACTTCAATACCGCGTTTGACTAGTTTAAGACGCAAAATATCTTGTAATTGATCCAGTTGAAAATCACTTTCACCGTGTAGTGTAAGTAATTTGTCAGACTGCTCAACCTTTGCATCAGTTCCCCGGAAATCAAAACGATTAGCAATTTCACGATTAGCTTGATCAACAGCGTTAGTTAATTCGTGTTTATCAATTTCTGAAACGATATCAAATGATGGCATAACTTTCTCCTAATAATCTGACGCATAGTTTAACATTTTGTTACGTCTTCGCCTCTTCATCCGTCACACTCGTATGTTTATTGCCTCGTCATTGCCGCGGCTTTAAGCGGTAATCTATTGTAACTGCAGATCCCAGCTAGGAGCATACTGGGATGACGGATGTTACAAGCCCTTAGACAGTAAGAACTTAGCAATGATGTTTTTATAGGCTTCTTAACCTCTTGGA
>CAYSGK010000140.1:0-5561 GCA_964430395.1 uncultured Methylophaga sp. | reverse complement strand
TTTTAGGCAATAAAAAACCCAGTAAAGATCAAAATCTCAACTGGGTCTTTATTAAATTTCACTCTAACAGTTAATCATCAAGCGCCAAACCCCAAGGGAATTTACCGACCTCAATTTCCATAGTTGATTTGCCCGAAGCGGTATCTACCACTGACACTGAATGGCTCACTCCATTTGCAGTATAAAGCGTTGCACCATCACGGCTTAACACTTCACCCCAAACGCGCTTGCCTACATCAATGGTAGAAAGAATTTCCAATGTATTTGCATCCAATACCGCTACTTTTGCGGCACGACCTGTTGTCATATAAACCACTTTATCATCAGGGCTAAGCACCAATGCCATCGGTTTTGATTTTGGTATATCAAGTGTTACTTTTTTTATACTTTTGTGTGTTGCCATATCAATAATTGCAACTTCATTTCCTACTTCGCTACTGACATAAGCACGGCTACCATCACTGTTAAAGGCTAAACCACGAGGACGAGCACCCACTAATACATTGGCTACAATTTTATGTGTGGCTGTATCAATAATATGTACCATGTTCAGTGATTCACTAGTGACTAGAGCAGTGCTACCATCAGGTGTGATAGCCACCCCCTCTGGTTCTAGCCCTACTTTAATTTCATAGAGAATTTTGCCCGTTTCAGGGCTCACTACTGTTGCCTTAGCATCATCTTCATTAGACATGTAAATATTGCCATTCGGGTGCACCGCAAATGTTTCAGGATCTTCGCCAGCATTTAATTTGCCAATTGTTTTTAGTGTTTTCACATCGACCATTGCAATGGCATTTTCATTACTCAATGCCACGTATAGCACTTTGTGATCGGGAGACAAGCCAATGCCACGAGGACGTTGACCAATTTCCAGTGTCGTTTCGACTTTTCCAGTTCGTGAATCAATCACCGTAACTGAATTACCTTTTTCATTGGTCACAAAAAGCCGATATGTGGGATCAGCCCATGCTGACATGCTCACAAATATCATCATTGAGATAAGTAACTGTTTTAATTTCATTTCATTTTTTCCTTAGCTAAATTTTTCTATTTTGGGGCCTTGCATGTCGCCAAACCTAAACTATCCAGACCGCCTTTTACTCCTCGCAACGGAGCCTCAGCAACAATTTTGTCATTATCAATCAGCAATACTAACTGGCGTAACTGACCGGTGTCACGAAAGGTAGCACCTGCACCTTTTTGTGCATCAAAGGCAATATCATTTTTAAGATAATTCAGCATTGCAGCTGAATCAGCACTCTGCATTCGCGCAACCGTATCAGATAATAATTTGACCGTTGCCCATCCTGCCCACGCATCATCATCCATAATGGCATGCTGTGCTTTTGTAAAACGAATATTCAATTGACTTGCTGCAAATTTCTTAAAATCTTTATGCCAGCCTTGAACATGTGCTTTGGAATCAGGATGTTTTGCTAACCACTGTTGAATGGCATCTTGCTTCATTTTATTACTTGCCGTTATGTTCAGTAAATTCGGCACACAGGCACTGCGCAAATTATCATTATCTGAATTTATATTAATAACGGGCACCTGTTTAAACTGTGTCATTTGTGCAACTTTAAGCACTGTATCAGCATCTGTCGCCAATAAAACAGCTGTCAGTGACTTTTGCGTAGCTAGCTCTTCTAGTGAAACAGGCTTTAAGGT
Source organism: uncultured Methylophaga sp. (assembly GCA_964430395.1). Taxonomy (GTDB): domain Bacteria; phylum Pseudomonadota; class Gammaproteobacteria; order Nitrosococcales; family Methylophagaceae. The sequence continues at coordinate 3,887 of CAYSGK010000140.1, read as the reverse complement.
ATATTTTTGACCTAAAAATTCACCTTGTAAATTGGCCTCAGATAGACCTTGCTGCAAACCTAACCAGACACTACCCTCTGTTGGTCCAATATAGTCTAACTGAATATTTATTGACTCAGCTTGCACGGGTAAAACCACTATAAAGAATAGCCCGAATAGCCATGTTTTTATTTTTATCATCATCATTCCTCGTGAATATCTCCTATGATAATACACTGTATTGTTCTTTGTTTAACTAGGAATATTTCCTAAAACACTTAAAAATTAGAACTCAATTATTAAGCAAAGTTCAATATCGCCTTTCAATTTTTATTTTATTCAAGAAATAATAGCGGTATCCGATAACTTCTTTGACTAAATCAACTAACATAATAACCCTATGCCTAAAAAAGCACTTGAGCTAGAAACCAGAAATATTCTGCAAAGTTTGGAAGAATTTGCCACTTTCATAAGCTTTGATAGCGATCTATCTGATCTGCAGATATTAAGTATTGAATCAGTCAATCAAAACGCCAAACAAGCATTTATTCATGAAAAGGCCGAGGTTATTGCACTACCCATTGATCGCTCAGAAGCAGAAGCCTCAAAAAATAACTCTCAGCACTATAAATCACTTTCTTTTAAATAACTTTGCGCAATTTAAGCTGTTGCCGTTAAACCTGGCTACCATCTTCACCAATTTCATGGCCTTCTGGTCTCACTGGTGGAAGTAAATCTGCCTTGCTGACACCCATTGCCAGTACGGTATTACTGGCAATATAAATCGAAGAATAGGTACCTATAACAATACCCAGTAATAATGCAATTGAGAAATCGTGAATAACTTCACCGCCAAAAATAAATAATGAAATCACAACTAATAAAGTTGTAACTGATGTCATTAAGGTACGACTCAGTGTGTCATTGAGCGCCTGATTAACGATTTCTACCGGACTGCCTTTACGTTGGCGTAAAAAAGTCTCACGGATACGATCAAACACCACAATGGTATCATTCAATGAATAACCTATTATTGCCAATAATGCTGCTAATACTGTTAAATCAAATTCTATCTGAAAAACAGAAAACACACCTAAGGTTATCGTTACATCGTGAATCAGGGCGACAACAGAACCAATAGCAAAGCGGTATTCAAAACGTAACGATACATATATTAATATGCCTATCAACGCATAAAGCATGGCTAAGCCACCCTGTTCAGTTAATTCATCGCCTACTTGCGGGCCGACAAATTCCGCGCGCCTTACATCAATAGGTGTGTCGTGCACAGCTTGTAAAGCAGCCACCACTTCATTGCTTAATTTCGCCTTGTCTTTACCTTCAATTATCGGTAAACGAATCAATACATCATGAATAGAACCAAATGTTTGTACAATAGATTCTTGATAACCTTTATTTTCCAATGTCGCTTTAATTTTATTTATATCCGCTTCTTCTTGATAAGCAATCTCGATGATAGTTCCGCCCGTAAAGTCGATACCAAAACTCAAGCCTTTCATTACTAAAGAGGCTAGGGAAATAATTACTAATATTATTGAGAAAAGCGCTGCAATTTTGCGTTTTCCCATAAAATTAAAATGAGGTTGTTCTTTTAATAATTGCATTTAATTATCCCTATATTGATAATTTTGGCTGACGTTTTTTGCCATAAATCAAGTTAATAATAGCTCGCGTACCCACAATAGCGGTGAACATTGAAGTGGCGATACCAAAGATCAATGTTACGGCGAAGCCCTTTATTGCACCTGTGCCAAATCCAAATAGTACAATAGCAGCAATTACTGTCGTTATATTGGCATCAGCAATAGTAGAAAAGGCTTTGGCATAACCCGCGTTAATACTCGCTTGCGGACTATTTCCTACACGCAATTCTTCTCGTATACGTTCAAAAATCAGCACATTGGCATCGACCGCCATACCCACTGTCAGCACGATACCTGCAATACCTGGCAAAGTAAGTGTTGCTTGTAATATAGACAGCAAAGCCACAATTAACACTAAATTAAATGCCAATGCTAAATTAGCCACAAGCCCAAAAACACGATACCAAATAGCCATAAAGATAAGTACAAAAATGAATCCAATTACTACAGATTTAAAACCCTGATCGATATTGTCTTGCCCAAGACTTGGGCCAACGGTACGTTCTTCAACAATCTCAATCGGTGCAGCTAGCGCTCCGGCACGAAGTAACAAGGCCAAATCATACGCTTCCGCAGTTGAATCCAAGCCTGTAATTTGAAATTTTTTGCTGAGCTGCGCCCTGATAGTCGCCACATTAATAACTTCGGGTTTCTCAATAGATGTTTTAATAGTCTTACCATCAACTTCGCGATTAACGATTTCAGATTCGATATAAACCACCGCCATTGGATTGCCAATATTATCTCTAGTAGCATTACTCATCTGGCCCGCACCTTTACCATCTAAAGTGATAGATACTGCTGGCGTCCCTGATTGTTGGTCTAGTGTAGAGATCGCGTTGATAATGCGTTCTCCCGTTAACATCACCCGCTTTTTAAGTAAAACAGGGCGGCCATCACGATCATGGTACAATTTTGATCCTACCGGCACTTGACCATTTTCCGCATCCTGTGCGTCGTGCTCATAATCTGCCAGGCGGAACTCTAGGGTAGCTGTTGAACCCAATAATTTTTTTGCGCCAGCAGAATCACGTATCCCGGGCAACTGCACTACAATTCTACTTTCACCTTGCTGTTGAACAATAGGTTCTGCCACGCCTAATTCATTAATCCGATTACGCAAGGTGGTAATGTTTTGTTGCAATGCAAATGTGTGAATTTCACGTTTAGCTACCTCACTTAAAGAAATAATGAGCGTTGGTGTTCTATCATCTTCTTTGACTTCAACAACAAGCTGGTTAAACTGACTGCGAATTTTTCGGTCAGCCAAATCACGATGCTCGATACTACGAAAACCAATATTGAGTTTATCTGCACTAATTTGAATGCGTTTGTTTCGGATTTTTTCTTTTTTAAATAAATCTCGTAAATCACTAGCATAACTTTCTAAGGCTTTCTTTTCAGCACTCACCATATCAACTTCAATTAACAGGTGAACACCACCACGTAAATCAAGCCCAAGACTCATTGGTTTTGCGCCTAGTGCAGCTAACCAACTTGGCGTAGTAGGTGCAAGGTTTAGCGCAATAGTGTAATCATCTAACTTTGCAACATTCAAAGCCTCTTGAGCCTTTAATTGTGACTCTTCATCAGAAAAACGAATTATCAGTTGACCATTTTCAAGCTCCGCTTGCTTATAATCCACTGTCTTTGTTTTAAGTATTTGCTCAACCTTAGCAACCAAATCAAGGTCAACTTTTCCTTGTCTCTTAGCGGTGATTTGGATCGCATCATCTGATTTATATAAATTAGGTAACGCATAGATGCCACCTATTACAATTAATGCAATGATCAGTATGTTTTTCCATTTGGGGTATTGATTCATTTCTTAAAAACCTAAATGCCTAAGCATTTTATAAATTGTGACTGCTGAGCTTAAGATCAACAGAACTACAGGAAATAATAGATTAGAGTTGTTTTAGCGTACCTTTCGGCAGTACAGAACTGACGGATTCTCGTCTTATTTTTACTTCCAATTTCTCAGCTAACTGAAGCGTAATGGCATTATCGCCAACCTTAACGATCTTACCCATCAAACCACCGTCGGTAACAACCTCGTCACCTTTTGTTAAGGCTTCTTGCATTAAACGATGCTCTTTTGCACGTTTTGATTGCGGACGGATCAACATAAAATAAAACAAGACTAATAAGACAACTGGAAAAGCAAAATCCATCATATTCGGTCCTGATGGTGCGCCACCCACTGCGCCCGCCATAGCGGGTGAAATTAGAAAATCTAACATG
>CAYSGK010000139.1:3505-5597 GCA_964430395.1 uncultured Methylophaga sp. | reverse complement strand
ACAAAAACGTAGGCTATTTGACCTTACATTACAGGCGCCACAAAAATGGTTGGTAAGATGCTCCCCAGATGTTTTGCAAGCGCTTGAGGCATTAGCAGTTCAGCCAACTAATAGGTTACAAGCTACCGAATTAGGTGATTCACATCGATGTGCTGTTTCATCTGGATTTTTATTGGTCTACCATCAAGCATTAACTGATAGCCGACCTGATGTTGTTTATCTTGAACAAGACAGTTATTTACAGAACTTTCAAGCTAAAAAGCGTTTGCTTATTGTTGAAAATGAAGAAAATTTTTTCTTAGCTGAATTAATGCTGAAACTGGCAACAAAGTTAACACAACAACAGCTTGATTTAAGCAATACGGATATTGTTTTAGGCAGTGGCACTCGTGCCACATCAAAATTGGCACGATCATGGTATCAGCAATATGAGCACATTTTATGTGCGTTTGATTATGATACTGCGGGTTTAAAAATGTACCGCACGCTTAAAGCGAATCTAGGTGAGCACGTTCAGTTTTTGCAACCTCAAAGCTACAATGGCTATCAACATTGTTTTAAAATGATGCCAAAAACACAGCCTCAGCTGATGGAATGTATCAACTTGGCTGAACAATTAGGGTTTATGGCATTGGCAGAAACAGTACAAAAGCACAAAAAGTTTATGGAGCAAGAAATGCTTTTATTGGAGATATATGATGAGTAGCACGACGGATACGATAAAAATAAAACGATTAGTATTAGTCGATTCGGCAGGGTTTTGTTTTATCGAGATCCCAATTGATCGCCATGCCATATTATTGGGCAAAGGTAATATTGGCAAATCAAGCCTGCTTAATTCATTACGTCTTTTTTTATTACCTGAAAATAACTTTAATAAGAGCCAGCTTAAATTTGCTTTTCGTGAGCCTAAAAAAAATGATTATTATAGTAATAATGATAGTTACAGACACTATTTTCCCAGTACACGAAGTTTTTTAATTTTAGAAAGTGAAAATGAAGCGGGCACACATTGTCAGATCTTGTATCGAACTAATAATTTAGGCTACGGGCGTATTTTCAGCCCTTTTTCTTTTGATCAGATCCGTCATTTCTTTTGGGATATATCTGGGGGAGAAGATGATGGTATTGGTATCGCTGTAGCAGAATTATCCATTGCACATATTAAAGAGAGTTTGAAAAAGTTATCTGCTAAAACAGAAGTGATCAGTGATACAACCAAGTTACGTCGAACCCTTTATGCTGAGCCCAATGAGCTACTTGATAGTGATAACACGCGCTATTGTTTAGTGCCGTTACATAAGGTAGATGATGACAATATTGAATCATTACGTGCATTAATTTTATTGTTATTTGAGATGGATGCCAGCGCTGAATCTATGGCACAGGCCTTGGCCAATATTATTGAATCAGGCAAGAAAACGACAGATGATATTCTAGATTTTGATATTGATGCTTTTTTAGCCAAACATGACGATTTAAAACAACAACAAAGTCATATCGTTGAATTACGTAATTTACAGCCAGAGTTTAAACAGTTATCAACAGATTATGATCACTACCTTAAATTAAGTGAGTCGGATAAATTATATATTAGACTCACTCAGTCACTATTGATACAAGAGCAGCAGCTTAAAAAAGAAGCCTTAGACAGTACCCATAAGTATGGCAAAGAGCAAGAGAATAAAAACAAACAATTTGAAATATTACAGGGGCTTAGTAATGAGTTAAGGGATACACGCGCATTGCTAAAAGATAGTAAAGCACGAAGAAGAGCTCAAGATGAAATACTCGCGAAAGTAAAAGTATTACGTTCTCAGTATCATGATCCTAATTATAGTTTGCATGAAATAAAAGCAGATTTACAGCAAGAACTTGCGGATATAACAGAAGAATTAGAAGCGCTACAGGATGAAGAAAAGAACTTAGAATTAAAACAAACACTTGAGAAAAAGATACAGTTAGCCAAAAGTGAAATATCCCGAATTGAACAATCGTTAGCAAATAAAGAGTTTCAATTAGTTGAGCAGTTACCAGAACAAACTAGGAATGTCTTATCAACCATTAATAATGATTTAATAATGGCAAATCC
>CAYSGK010000139.1:0-3405 GCA_964430395.1 uncultured Methylophaga sp. | reverse complement strand
GAAACGCAATGCATCAGAAAGTGATATTGCTAGCATTGATAATTATCCTAATCCCACACTTGTTGAGCAAGAGCAAAAAAAATGTTCTCATTATGAATCAATAATTGAAAAGTTAGCAGCGAAGCAAGAAAAACTACAAAACACAGTTGAGAAGTCCAAATCTAAATTAATAGAACTAAAAGAAATAAGGGATGAGAAAGAGAAGGCGGTGGGTGATTTAAATAGAGCTAAACGTTTATTGAATCGCTTAGAAATATCTTATCCGAGGTTAAAGCTAGTTTCCGCTGACGATGTTAAGGTAGAGAAAGCCGTTAATGTGACGGAAGAAGATGTTGAGCATCTTCAATATGATCTGCAAGAGTTTGATCGATTGCGAAATGATATTAAATCAGAATTAAAAGATTTACATCGCCGTGGTTTTATTAATGAAGCAGCACTTCTTTCTCAGTCGCCTAGCGATACTGACATTGAAAGTGGTATCAAGCAATTGCGCGATATATTTAGTGATTTAGATAATATTGAAAAAGCCTATACTGATTATTTGCATAGCCATAATGAATCGGTTGCGAGCTATGCCAAAGTATTACGCGATAATTATGACATTATTCATCGTTTTGAGACGAGTATAAATCGAGAGTTAAGTGCGGTCACCATCAATGACTTAACAGAGATCAAAGCGACCATTGCCGTACACCCTAAATTTAGACATTTAGTCGATGAAGTGAATAAGTTAGATGAACATAGCGGTGATATGTTATCGGATCAGTTTTATGAGCGATTGAAAGTATTTGTCGAGACCTTTTTTAAAGAGGGTGATGCCAAGTTGACGATGGATAAAATTGTTACCAATTTAGAGTACAAAACCAAAAAAGAAAAAGATGATGCCATGCAGGATAAGGCGCAATCTATGTCAACAACAGTGTTGATTAACTTAGAATTGGTTAAAATTTTACTAAAACGGGTGATTCCAACAGGAATCAGGCTAGAAATGCCACTTATATTTGATGAGGCGGCAGATATTAATATTGATCAGTTTGATTGGATCTTGCCTAATTTATCGCAAGCAGGCTTTAGCTTGTTTGCGGCGGCAACACATAGTGTCAGCACCGAACTGATACATAAAATCGGTGTTTATTTTTCAGTGGATGAAATGACGACTAGTCAGCCTTATGATAGCAAACGCACATTGGTATTTTGGAATGGTGGTGAGGGCTTTGAGCCGTTAGGATCGGAACAATTAATGGATCTTGTGGTAGCAGATCAGACTGATTGGCTTGATCAACATGAGTAAGAAATTCAACACTCATACAACGATAAAGGTACTGTTCGACCATCCTGCTGTAATGTTTGATTGTATTGAGCAGATGGATGAACAAGCTGAGATTTTTATTCGGGAATCTCAATTTATAAGTCGACTGAAACGCCAGCTAAAAATAACACCTAAAGAACAGCAACAGCGTCTTAGAATAGCTTTTAAGACAGAAAACTTATTTCAATGCCAGATCATTGCAGATGTGAGCTCGGTTAATGGCGATCGCCACCTTATTTTTCAAGATGAAGTGATCAGTCTTTTTCGCCTGTGTAAGGCATCACTCCACCAAGAACTCACTGATTCGCGATTGCGTAGCCATTTAGAAAGTTTACGTTCAGTAAAGCAACGCTTAGATGAGTTGGTTGTATTTGATGAACAGGATTTTAATCATACTGAGATAAAAGATGATTTATTGAAACAACTTAGTGATATTTATGGTTTATTGAGAAAAAACATTTCTTCTATGGAAAAAATGAACCAAGAATTAGAGGATATGACGGCTCAAGCCAGTCGCCAGCAAGGTGATTTTAGTGATTATCGGCAACAGATGTTTGAGCGGGTGAGTCATATTTATGAGCGAAGAATCAAACCAACATTATCATTTTTGAATGAAACCATACGACTGAATGATGGCGCGAATTTATTTTCAATAATTGATGATTGTATAACAATAATGGATAGCCGTGGTCAGCCTGATACAGCACACCAGATATTTCTATTTTCAATGAGTTTAACCAATATTAGCAAACCGATTAACCGATTATCTGATGAGGTTGAGCGGTTTTTGAAAAAAACGCGGCAGGGGATTTTAGAATCAAATGCCATGGAGGCCGCTTATCAGGTCTTATTAAAGAGTCACCAGCAAACCCAAACTGAAAATATGACGCGAAAATATATGGAAAAAGGCTGGGCAAAGCAGACAAAATTTGCCATGGGTTTAAAACAGCAAAACAGGCCTAAAACCTATCGCTTAGGTCACTCGGCTTCTTATATTGATAATTTTCATAATGAAGTGACATTACGGCTTGATGATCTTAGGTTATTTAAGCTGATGTTACCTGAGCAAGGTAAGTCGAAAAAAGAAGGATCGAGCAAACAAAGAATGCAGCGAGCAGACACAATATATACCTTATTATCAAATATGAGTTTCAGAGAAACCAATGATTTTACCGTTATGATGCATTATCGTATTGAACCTTATTTTGATGATTATCAATTTACGGATTTATTGACCGCTATTTTCCATTTATCGAATCAATATAAAAAACACAAAACAGGCTTTAAATTAGTAACAACAAATAAAAGACAGCAGATCCAATATGGCGATGAGGCGTATATCTATCGCTTACAAAGGTTAGAGTTAGTGGAGAGTAATGGTGAGTAATATTAATGATTTTGATCTGATCACAATAGCGGATAGCACGTCAATCTACCGTGATTTAACAGCAGGAAAGATTATTCCGAAACAGCTTTATCACGATTTGAGATCGGAATTAATAGATAATATTAAGTACACTTTATTATTTAAACATCAATCTCATTTCCATCAGCTCTATCAACATATTGGATTTGAATTAATTTTAGATGAATCTGGTGAGTTCTTTTATATTAAAGATGCTCAAGATCTTGATAATAATGAAGCCGATGAAAATGCATTTAAAGTGCAGGTTATTTTAATGTTGCTAGGTCGCTATTATGCTCGATCTGGGCGTGATCTGGAGAATATAGGTAAAATTGATCTCGGCATTAATGCAGATGACTTAAAGGCATTGTCTCAAAATGATGAATACGCAGATATTCTTGCCACAGCAAAACTATCTGGTGGCTGGGCTAAGGCATTAGACTTTTTAAGTTTCAGAAACTTTGCTCATAAAACAGGATCTGATCGCTATTTTCTCAACGCAGCAGGCATGTCCTTTCTATATAGATTGGTTGATGACTATAAAAATAGTGTGCCAGAAGATTAGTCGTGAACAGTTTTAATGCCAACACTGTTGCTCTACAAGATCTTAATATTATCGAAGCGAGTGCTGGCACGGGTAAAACATACACCCTTGCAGAACTCTATTTACGGTTAATATTAGAAAAAGAGT
>CAYSGK010000138.1:0-5725 GCA_964430395.1 uncultured Methylophaga sp. | reverse complement strand
GACTTTATGCCTAGAATAGTATGGCTTCTTCTCATGCTGAATTCTGCAGATTGAAATATATAGCTATGCTATCATTCTCCATGATTTACTGCTAAACAATTACATGAGATACCATTGAGATTACTTTACACCACTTTATTTTTCATTGGCATACCGCTTATCATTCTGCGTCTTATCTGGCGCGGCTTTAGTATATCTGCGTATTGGCAGCGCTGGGCCGAACGCTTTGGTAAAAGCCCCTTTATATCAGAAGATAATCCTGTTATCTGGATCCATGCCGTTTCAGTAGGTGAAGTTGAAGCATGCCGACCTTTAGTTAAAAAATTACGCAGCGAATATCCAAAATACCAATTATTAATAACCACAATGACCCCAACAGGTAGCGAACGTGTAAAATTACTCTTTGAAGATTCTGTTTCTCACTGTTACTTACCTTATGATTTGCCTTTTGCTATAAACCAATTTATAGATAGAACCAATCCACAATTTGGCATTATTATGGAAACAGAAATTTGGCCTAACCTTATTTTCCTCTGTCAAAAACGTGCTATTCCATTGGTACTTGCTAATGCACGATTATCTCAACGTTCAGCAAAAGCTTATGGTCGATTTCGTAAATTTATTAAATCTATTTTACAAAATTTGACACTAATCGCTACGCAAGGACAAAAAGATCGTAAACGCTTTCAGGATCTGGGTGCTGATATCGAGAAAATTCACGCAATTGGTAGTTTAAAATATGAAATTTCCCTACCCGCCAGTTTAAAAGAACAGGCTAATGCTATGCGCCATCTCTGGGATCATAATCGTCCTGTATTTGTGGCTGCCAGTACGCATGAAGGTGAAGAAGAAATTGTCATAAATGCCTCTCGAACAATACGTGCTAAATTTCCTGATCTGCTCCTTATAATTGTGCCGCGGCACCCTCAACGTTTTGATCGTGTTGCAGCCTTAGCAAGCAAATCCGGCTTTAAAATATTGCGCCGTAGCGAACAGCGACCGTGTCCAGCCGATGTACAAATTTTAATTGTCGATACCATGGGTGAATTACCCCTATTTTATGCCGCTAGTGATGTTGCCTTTGTAGGCGGTAGCCTTGTAGCTCGTGGAGGCCATAATATTTTAGAACCTGCAGCACTAGGGCGAGCAATTGTAACAGGCTCACACTATTTTAACTTTAATGAAATCACTAACGATTTTCTTGCAGCAAAAGCTGCTATTAAGGTTGATGACACACAAAGTTTAGCTGACACCACAATTACACTATTACAAAACCCTCAACAACGTGCGCAAATGGGCGAGGCAGCATTGCAACTTATTGCAGGCAGTCAAAATGCCAGCACACACCTTATCAACCTTATTAAATATAATATTACACACCATGCCCCAGAGTGATCAATACTGGATGGAAAAAGCGCTCTTGCTCGCAGAGCAAGCACAGCAACAAGGTGAAGTGCCCGTCGGCGCCATTATTGTGCGTGATGATGAAGTTTTGGGAGAAGGTTGGAATCAACCGATTATAAGCAATGATCCAACGGCTCACGCTGAAGTCCAAGCACTACGTGCCGCCAGCAAACATGCTGACAATTACCGTCTCCCCGATGCTACGCTTTATGTCACTTTAGAGCCCTGTATTATGTGTGCTGGAGCTATTATCCACGCGCGCATTAATCGTTTAGTATTTGCTGCTACAGAACCCAAAACAGGTGCGGCAGGAAGTTGTTTTGATATTTTCAATACACCGCAATTGAATCACCATGTGAATTGTGAGCAGGGCTTACTCGCAGAACAAAGCAGTGTGTTATTACGCGCTTTTTTTCGTAGTCGACGATGATAGAATTAACAGCAAAAGAATGGCTAGGACTTCTTACTCACCTAAAAAAATGGGTGAGCAATTTACGTCGCGCCAGCAAGCAACGAAAACTTGAATCAAAAAAAGCATTGCGTGAAGTAATAAAGGCAGTAAGAAAAACGACTGTTTATACACGAAACCTCAAACAATCTAAGAAAGCTTCTTTAAAACAAGAAAGTGAGTTATCACTTCTTTGGACAGATCTCTCTTTCACATTAGATGATCTGGGCTTAAGAAAGCTAGCCAAACGTTGCCATATAAAGGGCATTTACTGGTCAGATCCAACGCAATTAGATGACGACTTTTTAGATAAAGCAGAAGTGGGATTGGCAGACATTGAAAGGCTGGCAAAGCTAAACCTTCATGAGTTATAGATAGGAGTATCCCCCCCCATGATTACGTTAGAGACACTACCCACTTTTTTTGGCTGGTGCAGTATTATTAACATTACAATTCTTCTGCTAACAACATTTTTGTTAATGGGGTTTAAAGACCTTGTTTCAAGCATTCATAGCAAAATGTTTGGAGTTGAACAGCAGGGATCCCTCTTCTTTATTTCAATTATTTAGGCAATTATAAAATCGCTATTTTTATATTCAGCCTTGTTCCATATTTAACTTTAAAAATGATGGCATAAATAAGCCTACCCAACAGCACCACAAGCAGGCTAAAATAGGTGGGATAACTCGCTTTCATCCATTCCGACTCACTGGACTGAATCATGCCTGAAACCATGCAACAACAAGCTCTAAATCAATCCATCAACACCCTCGACGAGGCGGTGAAGAGTGGACGGTTTGTGCGCATGCGTCGGTTATTGTCTAGCCTTCATCCCGCTGAAACAGCACATTTATTAGAATCACTTCCTCCAAAAGAAAGAAATGTCTGTTGGCCTATTATTTCACCTGATTTACACGGTGATGTGCTTGCTTATATGGGCGATGATGTGCGGGCTGATTTACTGAAAGATATGGACACGGCCGATCTGATTAATGCTACTGAAGATCTAGATACCGATGATATTGCCGATATTTTGCAAGATTTGCCCGAACACGTTATGCGCGAAGTATTGCGTGCCATGGACAGTCAACATCGTCGTCGGGTTGAAGCTATTTTGGCCTACGAAGAAGATACAGCTGGCGGTTTAATGAGCACTGACGTGACCACCGTGCGGTCAGATATTACACTTGAAGTCGTACTACGTTATCTACGTTTATTGGGTGATGAATTACCTGCAAATACCGATAGTTTATATGTCGTAGATCACAGTGATCATTATATTGGCACATTAGCCTTATCTCAAATTGTAAGCCGTAGTCGCTCCTTAACCGTTAGCAAAGTGATGTCACACCAAATCGAAGCGATCACCGCCGATACGCCAGATACCGATGTGGCTCATCGCTTTGAAAAACATGATCTTATTTCTGCCCCCGTTGTTGATAAAGACAATCGACTACTTGGCCGTATCACCATTGATGACGTGGTTGACGTTATCCGTGATGAAGCAGAACACACCATGTTAAGTATGGCCGGTTTAGGCGAAGATGAAGATACCTTTGCTCCCATTAAAAAAAGCGTACGCCGTCGCTCTCTTTGGTTAGGCGTGAACCTGTTAACCGCCTTTTTAGCGGCATGGGTCATTGGTTTATTTGATACCACCATTGAAAAACAAGTTGCACTGGCTATTTTAATGCCTATTGTTGCCAGCATGGGCGGAGTGGCAGGCAGTCAAACATTAACCTTAGTCATTCGCTCCATGGCATTAGGGCAACTTAACCCTAAAAACCAACGCTGGCTACTACGCAAAGAACTTGCAGTTGGCGCACTTAATGGCCTAATTTGGGCATTCGCTATCGCAACTGTAACCAGTTTATGGTTTAGAAACTATGAATTAGGGGCTTTGATTGGTGCTGCAATTATTATTAATTTAGTGGCTGCCGCCCTTGCTGGAGTCACTATTCCCATCGCATTAAAACGATTTGGTATTGATCCTGCTCTCTCTGGTGGTGTATTGCTCACCACTGTAACCGATGTGGTTGGCTTTGTTGCTTTCTTAGGATTTGCTACTCTATTCATTGTGTAACCGTATTTTTAAATTTGGAATATTTATATGTCAGGCAATAGCTTCGGAAAATTATTTACAGTCACCGGTTTTGGCGAAAGCCACGGCCCCGCGATTGGTTGTATTGTCGATGGTTGCCCTCCTGGCTTAGCGATCAGCGAGACGGATTTACAAGGTGATCTTGATCGCCGTCGTCCAGGTAAAACACGTTTCGTAACCCAACGCAAAGAACTGGATCAAGTTAAAATATTATCCGGCGTATTTGAAGGTAAAACAACCGGCACGCCCATCGCCATGATTATCGAAAATACTGATCAACGCTCAAAAGATTACGGCAATATTATGCACCAGTTCCGCCCAGCTCATGCCGATTATACCTATCATCAAAAATACGGTTTTCGTGATTACCGAGGTGGCGGTCGTTCATCAGCGCGTGAAACTGCCATGAGGGTAGCTGCAGGTGGCATTGCCAAAAAATATCTACAACAACACTATGGTATAGAAATCCAAGGTTATTTATCGCAACTAGGCCCTGTAAAAATTGAAAAACTTGATTGGGACTTTATCGAAAAAAGTGCCTTCTTCTGCCCTGATCCTGATAAAGAACAAGCGATAGAAGACTATATGAGAGCCCTAAAAGGCGACTCAATCGGCGCACGCATTAATGTTATCGCCCGTCATGTTCCGCCTGGCCTAGGCGAACCCATTTTTGATCGCCTTGATGCCGAAATAGCCCACGCCATGATGAGCATCAATGCCGTTAAAGGCGTTGAGATTGGTGCAGGGTTTGATTCAGTTACCCAAAAAGGTACCGAACATCGGGATGAAATCACCCCTGAAGGTTTCTTGAGCAATAATGCCGGTGGCATATTAGGCGGCATATCTAGTGGTCAAGATATTTTAGTTAGCATGGCATTAAAAGCCACTTCAAGCCTGAGCATTCCCGGTCGCAGTGTTAATACCGACGGTGAACCCGTTGAAGTAATCACTAAAGGTCGTCATGATCCTTGTGTCGGCATTCGCGCAACACCAATAGCCGAAGCCATGTTAGCCATTGTGTTAATGGATCACACCCTACGCCATCGAGCTCAAAATATGAATGTAGATTCAGGCACACCGATTATTCCTGCTCAAGCATAAATACTAAATGTTATTCGATAGTTCCGTCATTGAACCTAACGGTTACTTCATTTCGGTAGGCTTGTTAGCTGGAATCTATGACAATGTAGCCCAGTGCCCCTAAAAAACACGCCCTATTGGCGATTATCCGGCTTCTACTTTTTCTACTTCATTGCCCTCGGTGTACTTGTCCCCTATTGGGGGCTGTATCTGCAATGGCAAGGTTTTTCAGCACGTGAAATTGGCGAACTCACCGCCATATTATTAGCCACCCGCATCGTTGCCCCCAATATTTGGGGCTGGATCGCCGATCACCATGGCAAAAGCATGCAGATTGTGCGCTTGGCCAGTCTTGCCGCCACCCTGTCGTTTGCAGCCATTCTATTTGAGAGCACCTACCTATGGGTTGCCATGGTGATGCTGGTGTTTAGTTTTTTCTGGAATGCCTCATTACCTCAATTTGAAGCAACCACATTGCAACATTTAGGTGAGCATAGCCATCACTACAGCAAAATACGCCTTTGGGGCTCCGTCGGCTTTATCTTAATTGTTATATTGCTTGGCTGGTTATTAGAACGCTATAACGCCAGCATCGTGCCGTATTTTATGTTAGCCAGTCTGGCTGCAATTTGGCTAGTCAGCTTAACCGTGCCCGAATCCGCATCACGCCATTTGCATATTGAACATACACC
>CAYSGK010000137.1:0-5740 GCA_964430395.1 uncultured Methylophaga sp. | reverse complement strand
GCATATGGGGTGGACCAAACCGAGTTTATGCCACGATTAAATTCTTTTTATATACCTTATTCGGTTCAGTCTTTTTACTATTAGCCTTGCTTTATTTACACCATGTGGCAGGTAGCTTCTCAATTTTAGATTTCCACCAAGTTAGCTTAACTATGCAGGAGCAAATTTATTTATTCCTAGCATTTCTTATTGCTTTTGCTGTTAAAGTACCGATGTGGCCAGTGCACACATGGTTGCCTGATGCTCACGTTGAAGCGCCAACAGGCGGTTCAGTGATCTTGGCTGCTATCACCTTAAAAATTGGTGGTTATGGTTTGATCCGATTTGCATTGCCGATTACACCTGACGCTAGCATGGCGTTAGATTGGTTAGTGATTGGTTTATCGTTAACCGCTGTTGTTTATATCGGCTTTGTGGCCTTGGCTCAATCTGATTTGAAAAAGCTAATTGCTTATTCAAGTATTGCGCATATGGGGTTTGTAACATTAGGCCTCTTTATTGTTTTTAGAATCTTTGCTAACTCAGCAACAGGCAGTGGGGCAGTGCTTGCAGTAGAAGGTGCAATGGTGCAAATGATTTCGCATGGTTTTATTGCAGCTGCGATGTTCTTAAGTGTCGGCGTTTTATATGACCGTATGCATACTCGTGAGATTAGCGCTTATGGTGGTGTCATTAATACTATGCCAATATTTGGTGGCTTTGCGGTATTTTTTGCAATGGCCAATGCAGGCTTGCCCGGCACATCAGGTTTTGTGGGTGAATTTATGGTTATTCTAGCGGCATTCCAAGCAAACTTTTGGTATGCGTTTTTAGCTGCCACCACTTTGATTTTAGGTGCAGCCTATACACTATGGATGGTTAAGCGAGTGATGTTTGGCGAGGTGGCGAATGATAATGTCGCCCAACTCACCGACTTAAATCAACGAGAATTTTTAATGATGGCTTCTTTGGCAATAATTGTATTGGTAATCGGATTGTGGCCAGCACCCTTAACAGAAATTTTCCATGCATCAGTAGAACATTTATTAACCCAAGTTTCAGAGTCTAAACTATGAACTTTGAAGTAACAAATATGATTTTTGCACTACCTGAAATGTTTATGCTGGCTATGGCTTGCGTAATTTTATTGATGGTGGCCTTTTTAGGTGATAAAGGTGCCAATAAAGTGTATGCAGCTAGCCTATTTACACTTGTTGTTGCGGCGGTATTTATTTACCGTGGAATAGACAACGGCGGCGGCCTAACCTTTGATGGAACTTATATCAAAGATGCATTTAGTGATGTATTAAAACTAGCGGTGAATGTTATCAATATTGCAGTATTGGTTTATTCAAGCTCATATTTAAAAGCCCGTGGCTTATTCAAAGGTGAATATTATGTATTAGCAATATTCTCTACCTTGGGCATGATGATTATGATTTCAGCCAATCATTTTCTAACGCTTTATTTAGGGCTGGAGCTCATGTCATTATGCATGTACGCCATGGTAGCGATGCACCGTGATTCAAAAATAGCCACTGAAGCAGCCATGAAATACTTTATCTTAGGTGCCATTGCATCGGGTATGTTGTTGTACGGCATGTCGATTATTTATGGTGTAACAGGCAGCTTAGATTTAGCGACTATTGCATCAACTATTCAAGCCAGCGGTTTAGATAATACGGTATTAAGCTTTGGTCTTGTGTTCTTAGTTATTGGTATAGGCTTTAAGCTGGGTGCTGTACCTTTCCATATGTGGTTGCCAGATGTTTATCATGGTGCGCCGACAGCAGTAACATTATTTATAGCAACAGCACCTAAAATTGCTGCGTTTGCCATGGCGATTCGAATCCTTGTGGATGGTCTAGGTGATGTGCAGCAATACTGGCAAGGCATGCTGATCATGTTGTCAGTATTATCAATGATAATCGGTAATATAGTGGCGATTGCACAAACGAATTTAAAACGCATGCTTGCTTATTCAACAATTTCACATGTCGGTTTTATATTATTAGGTGTGTTATCAGGAAGCCAAGAAGGTTATGCCGCAGCCATGTTTTATGCATTGGTTTACTCATTAATGAGCTTGGGTGGTTTTGGTATGATTATTTTGCTTAGCCGACAAGGTTTTGAAGCCGATACCATTGATGACTATAAAGGTCTAAGTCAACGTAACCCTTGGTATGCACTAATGATGTTGATCTTAATGTTCTCGATGGCGGGCATTCCACCACTGGTTGGTTTTTATGCTAAATTAACAGTGATCAAATCTGTTATTGATATCAATTTAGTATCGCTTGCTATCATAGCGGTGTTAATGTCAGTGATTGGTGCATTCTATTATTTACGCATTATTAAAGTAATGTATTTTGATAAGCCTGAGCAAAATGCAGCATTAGAAGCATCTGTGGATATGCGAATGATGATCAGTGCTAATGCATTAATGGTATTAGCACTAGGAATATTCCCCGAACCATTATTGGCCATCTGTACGGGGGTATTTCTATAATGTCACCTATTACACTTATATTACTGTTTTTAGTTATTGCTAATCTACCGTGGTTTACAGAGCGATTTTTGTTAGCCATACCACTGCGTAAAGATAAATCAATATTTTTACGATTAATTGAACTCATTATTTTTTATTTTGTCAGTTTAATGATTGCCACCATTTTTGAATCGCGATTCTCAGGCGGTGAAGTGCATTCGCAAACATGGGAATTTTTTGTCACTACTATTTGTTTATTTCTAGTATTGGCTGTACCTGGTGTTATCTATAGGTACCAATGGTTACCGCTATCGAAATTGAGGAAATAATACAGGAGGGTATTGTTATGTATGGTTCAATATTTCTTTTTTTAAGAGAATATGTAGTTAAAAATCATGGTGGGTCTGATACTTGGCGAACATTACTAAAAGCAGCCGGACAAAGTGAATATAAAATTCATTTTGCAACCAAAGATTATCCGGATGAAGAAATTGTAGCAATTGCAACTGCAGCATCCAAAGCGCTTAGCCTACCGTTGCCAGATGTGCTAGAAGATTTTGGCTCTTATGTTGGACCCCGATTAATAGATTTTTATCATCCATATATTGAGGGACATGATCAAGATACTTTTAGTGTTGTACCGTATGCAGGTGGGCATATACATGATCTAGCACATAAACATAATCCAGATCGTAAGCCACCCCAATTATCGGCTGAAGTGCTTGATGAAGAAAGAACGGCAATGGAAGTTCATTATAAATCGCATAGAATGATGTGTTCGGTTGTACGTGGAGTATTAAGAGGTTTAGGTGAGCATTTTGGTGAGAGCTTACACATAAATGAAACCCAGTGTATGCACTCAGGCGCTGAGGAATGTAAATTTATGGTTACTAAAACAATAGAGTAATATTGCATGAAAATAGCTGATTTGCGCAAATATATAAGTTTTATAAGATCATATTGACCAATCAATAGCTAGTAAGCAAGATTCTATAATGATTTCATATGAAGTGGATATTTTTATTCTGCAGATAAACTCATTTTAGTTTAAAATGTTCCGGTTTAGTCCAATGTAATTTATTGGAACTCACTTTTAACTCTATTTTTTGAGACAGAATAATGGCTGCAGATTTATCCAAGTACAGAAATATCGGTATCTTCGCTCACGTAGATGCGGGTAAAACCACAACAACAGAGCGTATCTTAAAACTAACCGGTAAAATTCATAAAATCGGTGAAGTTCATGATGGCGAATCAACAATGGATTTCATGGATCAGGAAGCTGAACGTGGAATAACTATCCAATCAGCGGCGACAACCTGTGAATGGGACGGTCACCGTTTAAACGTTATCGATACTCCGGGTCACGTAGATTTCACAATCGAAGTTTATCGTTCACTTAAAGTACTTGATGGCGGTGTGGGTGTGTTTTGTGGTAGTGGTGGTGTAGAGCCTCAATCAGAAACTAACTGGCGCTATGCCAATGAATCTGAAGTATCTCGTATCATCTTTGTTAATAAACTTGATCGTATGGGTGCTGACTTCTTCCGTGTTGTAAAACAAGTTGAAGATGTTTTAGGTGCTAATCCTCTAGTTATGGTGCTTCCAATCGGTATCGAAGATGACTTTATTGGCTGTGTTGATCTATTAACACGCAAAGCATGGATATGGGATAACGAAAAAGACACTACGGAATTCCGTCTTGATGAGCCGCCTGCAGAAATGGCTGATCAAATTGAAGAATATCGTGAAAAATTAGTCGAAACAGCACTTGAACAAGATGATGACTTAATGGAAGCGTATCTTGAAGGTGAAGAACCTTCAATTGAAGATCTTCATAAATGTATCCGTAAAGGTACATTAAATATGGACTTCTTCCCAACATACTGTGGTAGCGCTTTTAAAGATAAAGGTGTTCAAATGGTATTGGATGCAGTTGTTGCTTATTTACCTAGCCCAACAGAAGTCAAACCACAACCAGAAGTAGATGAAAAAGGTAATGAAACAGGTGAATATGCGATCGTTTCAACCGATGGTCCGCTTCGTGCCTTGGCATTTAAAATTATGGATGATCGTTTTGGTGCATTAACCTTTATTCGTATTTACTCAGGTGTATTAAATAAAGGTGATACTGTTCTTAATTCGTTCACCGGTAAAACAGAACGTGTTGGCCGCATGGTAGAAATGCATGCTGATGATCGTAATGAGTTAGATACAGCACAAGCAGGTGATATTGTTGCTGTTGTAGGTATGAAAGATGTGCAAACAGGTCACACATTATGTGATCCTAAACACCCAACAACGCTTGAGCCAATGGTATTCCCAGATCCAGTTATCTCAATTGCTATTACGCCTAAAGATAAAGCAAGTACCGAAAAAATGGGTATCGCAATCGGTAAAATGATTAAAGAAGATCCTTCTTTCCGCGTTGAAACTGACCAAGAAAGTGGTGAAACAATTATTAAAGGTATGGGCGAGCTACATCTAGATATTAAAGTAGATATCTTAAAACGTACTCATGGTGTTGAAGTTTCTGTGGGTGCGCCACAAGTAGCCTATCGTGAAACAATTACCAAACGTATTGAAGATAGTTATACACATAAGAAACAATCGGGTGGTTCTGGTCAGTTCGGTAAAATCGAATACATTATTGAGCCGGGTGAACCCGGTTCAGGTTTCGAATTTGAGTCAACGGTTACTGGTGGTTCAGTGCCACGTGAATTCTGGTCTGCAGTAGAAGCTGGCTTCAAGAAAATGACAGATCGCGGTGTATTAGCGGGCTATCCATGTCTTGATTTTAAAGTGACTTTATTTGATGGTGCTTTCCATGCTGTGGATTCATCAGCAGTAGCATTTGAATTGGCAGCAATGGCAGCATATCGTCAATCAATGCCAACAGCGGGTCCACAATTAATGGAACCTATGATGAAAGTTGACGTGTTTACACCTGAAGATCATGTTGGTGATGTAATTGGTGATCTTAACCGTCGTCGAGGCATGATCAAATCACAAGATGCAACACCAACAGGTGTACGCATCAACGGTGAAGTGCCATTAAGCGAAATGTTTGGTTACATCGGTGCACTACGTACAATGACATCAGGCCGTGGTCAGTTCTCTATGGAGTTTTTACACTATAGCCCTTGTCCACGAAATGTAGCTGAAGATGTAATTAAAGAAGCTAAAGAGCGTGAAGAAGCTAAGAAAAAATAAGTTAACGCATACAACTTAGTAGCTAGAAATTGAAAGGGGCTGATTATTTTTAATCAGCCC
>CAYSGK010000136.1:0-5856 GCA_964430395.1 uncultured Methylophaga sp. | reverse complement strand
CTAAATATTGCTATTTTAGGCTTTAATGTAGAAAGTAATGTTCGTGCAGGTGAAAATAGCAGACATACTTTCACCCATGACTTTGTGGTATTAGGATTTCAACGTATTGCTATGAAACAAACAGACACAGGTATATATTCTGGCTCATTAGAACAATTGCCAAAACTCAGTCAACAAGCTGATAAATTAGCCATTAGCACATGGGTAAACACTGCAACAAGCTTAACGCCACTTCAAGCAACAGGCGGCTGGATCGAAAAGCTTAATTAACCTGAAAATGAAATAAAAATTACTTCGTCACACTAAAACTTTCGCCACAGCCACATGATGAAACTACATTTGGATTATTAAATTTAAAACTTTGATTCAAACCTTGTTTTACAAAATCGAGTTCCATTCCATCTAATAAAGGCATGCTTTTCTGTGTGATGACAAGTTTAACACCGTCTTGTTCGATAACAGTGTCATCGGCTGCTACTGTTTCTGCAAAATCAAGTGCATAGCTATATCCTGAACAGCCGCTCTCAGTTACACCAATGCGTAAACCAACCACATCATCACGTTTCTCAATCATCTCACGCACACGTTGAACTGCAGAATTTGTTAATATAATCATTTTTTATAAGCCACTTATCGTTATTTTCTTTTCATCACTATTTGATTTCTGATAATCAGATATTACTTGCCCTAAAGTAATTTCAGAAAGATAATTTTGAATTTTCTCGCTCAAACTACACCATAAATGATGACTTAAACACATCTCGCCATCTCGGCAATTACTCTGTTGCTTACATGCGGTACTATCTATATTTTCATCAACGGCTGAAATAACATCAAACACCGTGATTTCTGCTGCTGGACGGCTTAATTTATAACCACCGCCAGGTCCACGGGCACTGCTTACTAATTTATGTTTTCGTAGTTTTGAGAACAATTGCTCTAAATAGGACAGTGAAATTGATTGTCGTTCCGATATATCGGCTAATGTGATAGATCCTGATCCATAATTTAGACTCAAATCAAGCATTGCTGTTACAGCATAACGACCTTTTGTTGTTAAACGCATATCAAAACCTTAAACTTTCATATTGAGTTTGATCTTCACATAACCGACTATTTCAGTCAACTTTTATATCTTCTGATCCCGTTGCTATCGGTTGCTCTAAATTGCACTTTGATATTGCTGGCATTTCAACATCAGCAATCGTGCCGCCCAAACTTTCAATTGTCTCTGACATCATTTCAACACGTTTATCTAAAGCTTGAATATGTTCAATCAAACCATGTATCGCCCCTTCGACAGGATCAAGCGTTTCATTTGATGTACCATAGGCATCAAATCCAACCGCTTCCGCCAGTTTCTTCTGTTGTTTTTTATCATCACTAATATCTTTCCTAACCACACGACCCGGCACACCAATAACCGTTTCTCCGGCTGGAACATCTTTAACAACCACGGCATTTGAACCCACTCGTGCGCCATCATGCACACAAATTGGCCCTAATACTTTTGCACCCGCTCCCACCACCACATTATTCGCCAAGGTGGGATGACGCTTACCCTCTTTCCACGACGTACCACCTAATGTCACGCCGTGATAAAGTGTGCAATCATCACCAATCTCCGCTGTTTCACCAATCACAACACCCATGCCATGATCGATAAAAAAACGTCGACCGATTTTAACGGCAGGATGAATTTCGATTCCTGTTAACCAACGGCTTATTGTTGATAAAAATCGAGCAAGCCATTTAAGGTTATGTACCCAAAACCAGTGGCTTAACCGATGCCATTGCAGTGCTTGCACACCGGGATACGTTGTAACGATTTCAAATACATTACGCGCAGCAGGATCGCGATCAAATACGCACTTTATATCTTCCTTAATTTGTTGCCATAAGGTGACTTTTTCGCTCATTTATCTAACCCTCTTGTCGTTTCTGCCGCTCGCAAAATGCCATGTAGAATTTGTAACTCATTACGATCTAACTCTGCTCGATTATACAACCTACGTAATCGGCGCATTAAATTTCGTGGGTTTTCGGGATCTAAGAAACCGATGCTTATTAATGCCTGTTCAAAATGTGTGTATAAATGTTCTAAATCACTTGCGTCTATTGCTTTTCTATCTTCGCCAATTCGCCCAACCGTAATACTGGGATCAAAGCTCATTTTAATTTCATAGGCTAAGACCTGCACAGCTGCTGCTAAGTTCAACGAGCTATAATCGGGATTTGCTGGAATATTTATCAAATGCTGGCAACGATCTAACTCTTCATTAGATAAACCAGAGTGTTCTCGTCCAAATACAATAGCAATCTCAGCACCATCAGGCAGTTGCTGAATATGTGTTATTGCTTGTCTCGGGTTAACAACGGGCACAGGCAAATGCCGTAGCCGCGCACTCATGCCATAAACATGCTGGCAATCAGAAATTGCTGATGCAAGGCTATCATGAACTGTCGCACTCGCTAGCACATCATCTGCACCTGAAGCGCGCGCCGTTGCCTCAGCACTAGGATAATGTTTAGGTTGCACTAAATGTAGATTAGATAAGCCCATTGTTTTCATAGCTCGTGCCGCCGCACCAATATTACCTGGATGGGTTGTCCCGACTAATATAAAGCGAATATTCTCAAGTGTTTTCATTATTTTCTCTGGTCAAAAACATGGCATCACCGTAACTAAAAAAGCGGTATTGCTCTTCAATGGCGTGATGATATGCTGCCATTATATTCTCTCGACCAGAAAATGCCGACACTAACATCAGTAACGTCGATTCTGATAAATGAAAATTAGTAATCATGGCATCTACACTTTTAAATTCATAACCTGGATGGATAAAAATATCTGTCTCACCGTTAAATGGCTGTATTTCACCTGATTGCGAAGCGCTTTCTAAAGCACGAACACTGGTGGTGCCAACCGCAATAACCCGCCCGCCTCGTGCACGTGCGGCATTGACTTGCTCACATACTCCCTTTGAAACATCAATTCGCTCAAAATGCATTTGATGCGTTTTAATATCATCTACCCGCACAGGCTGAAATGTTCCCGCCCCCACATGCAAAGTTATCTGTGCGGTTTCTATCCCTAATTCATTAATCGTATCAAGCATTGTCTGGTCAAAGTGTAAACCCGCTGTCGGCGCAGCTACTGCCCCCGTATGCTCAGCATAAACAGTCTGATAACGTTCTAAATCATTTTTATCAACTTCCCGTTCAATATAAGGTGGCAACGGTAACCTTCCATATTTCTCAAGCAGGTTACTCACCGTATCATCATCATGAAAATAGAGTTCGAATAAGGCTTCTTGTCTTCCTAACACTTCAACATCTAATGAATCTTCAAGTACTATTCGCCGCCCAGCCTTAGGGGATTTGCTACTACGAATATGCGCCAATACACGGTGATCATCCAACACACGTTCGACTAGCACTTCAATTTGACCACCACTGTCTTTTTTACCTAATAAACGAGCAGGTATTACTTTTGTATTATTAAACACCAATAAATCATTCGGCTGTAACAAGGAAGGTAAATCAATAAAGTGACGATCGGTTAACTGTGCCGTGCTGTCATCAAGCACTAATAAACGACTGGCATTTCGTTCAGCAGGTGGATATTGAGCAATAAGCTGCTCTGGAAGTTCAAATTGGAAATCGCTACGTTGCATAAGATAGATCACATAAGGAGACATTGCACGTTTAAACGTGCGAAGTCGTCATTCTATCAAACTTGCCATAATTTTTTGCTCTAAATATGCCATCTCTTCTGACAGATCATCTATATGTTCTAGCTTACCGTTAATCAACAAACTAGAAAAACCATGCATCAGTGACCAAACGAAGTTTGCCTGCATTTTAGGATCTTCTTTTTTAATTATATTTGCCTTTTGCAACGTGACTAACATTTCCTCAAGCTCTTCAAATGCTTCACTCGACGCTTTATTGTATTCATCTGTTTTCTCAATAGAAGCATCACCGAACATTAAGCCATAATATGCAGAATATTCAACAGCAAATTGCACATAGGCTTGCCCCATTAATCCAAACCGGCCTATTTCATCCTCAGAATAATCCAAGCGTGCCACTCTCAATGCTAGACTAAACCGTTTAAATCCTTCCGTTGCCGTAGCCGTTAGTAAATCGACTTTATTTGAGAAATGTCGATAAGCCGCTGTTCTAGAAACACCCACCCAGTTACTTAAGCTGCGCATTGTTATCGCTTCAACACCTTGTTTATTTATCATGTCGACAGTTGCTTTTATTAGGCTAGATCGCAAATCGCCATGATGATATCGTTGTTGTATATCTTTATACATAACAATAATTTACCATCTAATGTTGACAGTGTCTACTTTTTTGACTACCCTCTCATTAAAATGGTTTAAAAGGATATACCTTGTGGAGTCTTACTTAATTTTAAAAACAATTCATATCATCGCTGCTGTTTTGTTTTTAGGGAATATCATCATCACCGGCTGGTGGAAGATAATGGCTAACAGAACAAATAATCCCGTTATAATTTCATTTGCACAGCGACAAGTAACCCTCACCGACTTTATTTTCACTGCAGGTGGTTCAGCGCTCCTACTTATTACAGGTATGGCAAATATAGGTATTCACAGTATAAGTATTAGCAGCACATTGTGGGTTCATTGGGCACTTGCACTTTTTACATTATCAGGAATCATCTGGGTCGCAATTCTCATTCCTCTGCAAATCAAGCAAGCTCGAGAAGCAAAAACATTTACACCTGAAACAACTATTTCACCAGACTATTGGCGCCGTGAGAATCTGTGGATAATTTTCGGCATTATTGCCACACTGCTTCCCATTATTAGTATTTCACTAATGGTGTTGAAACCCATTTAACAGGAGCAAACTATGACCTCAAAACTAATTCTTATAACTGGTGCTTCAAGTGGCATAGGCGCAGAAATGGCTAAACAATTTGCACAACAAGGTCACACCTTATTATTGCTTGCAAGAAATTCACAAAAGCTTGATAAGGTCTGTTCTGAAATTAAAAAGAGAGGTGGACATGCTTATCCCTATAGCTGTGATAGCGGGGAATATGATCAGGTGCAAACAATTACAAATACCATAAAAGAAAGTCACGGCACCCCTGATGTCATCATCAATAATGCCGGCAGCGGATTATGGCGTTTTATTGAAGAAACAAGTTATGAAGAAATCCTAGCCAATATCAAAGTACCTTACCTAGCTGCAGCCTACATGACCAAAGCTTTTATGCCAGAAATGTTAGAACGAAACTCAGGTCAAATAATAAATATGACATCAATGGCAGCCAAAATGCCGTTCTCTGGTGCAACAGCCTATGTTGCATCACGTAAAGCAATGATAGGTCTCCATGAAGCCTTAACAATGGATCTGTATGGCACCGGCATCACGGCATCACTTAGTTATTTTGCTAAGGTTGATAGTAGCTTTTGGAAGAATAATCCCGGCAGTGAAGAACGGTTGCCATTAGCACAAAAACTTATTCCAATTATTAGCACTGAAACAGCCGCTAGAGCAGTTGTAAATGGTGTTGAAAAAGGTCAGCGAGATATAACTGCACCCTTTATGGCTCGCATTATTTTGTTCTTAAACTGGCTAACGCCCCCTATCACAAAAATGATTATGCATGTCACGGGTTACAAGCGATAGATCTATCAATATAAAACTTCCAATACTAGCCTTATCTCGGTATAATTCGCATTCTTAATTTGGCCGGGGTGGCGGAACTGGTAGACGCGCCGGATTCAAAATCCGGTTTCTTCGGAAGTGTCGGTTCGATTCCGACCCTCGGTACCAATTAAGCATTTCATAACATACCAGAAAGACCTT
>CAYSGK010000135.1:0-5856 GCA_964430395.1 uncultured Methylophaga sp. | reverse complement strand
CCTTCTGCCATTTCTGCGGCAAACCCTAATGTTTCAGATAATGTTGGATGAGGGTGAATAGTTAGGCCAATATCTTCTGCATCGGCGCCCATTTCTAGAGCAAGCACAGCCTCAGCAATCAGCTCCCCCGCATTAGTACCAACAATACCAGCACCAAGAATTCGGCCTGTTTCTTTATCAAATAACGCTTTTGTTAATCCTTCATTTCGACCAATACTTAAACTTCGACCACTCGCCGCCCATGGAAAGGCACCCTTAATAAAATCAAGTTTTTGTTCTTTTGCTTCTGCTTCGGTAATACCCATCCACGCAATTTCTGGGTCAGTATATGCAACTGATGGAATGGTCATCGGATCAAAGGCTGACTTGATACCTGAAATAACTTCAGCCGCAACTTTAGCTTCATGAACTGCTTTATGCGCCAACATAGGCTGGCCAACAATATCACCAATCGCATAGATATGCGGAACATTTGTTGTCATTTGAGCATCAACATTAATAAATCCATAGTCATCAACAGCAACACCTGCAGCTTCAGCATTAATCAACTTACCGTTTGGTGATCGCCCTACTGCTACTAATATTTTGTCATACACAACTGTTTCAGGTGCATCTTTACCATCAAGCGTGACTTTTAAACCATCATTTTGTGGTTCAATGGCCGTAACACGTGTATTAAGGTAGATTGCTTCGTATTCTTTTTGTACTTTTTTCAATAGCGGCTTAACAATATCTTTATCAGCACCCGGAATTAAACCACTTTGCATTTCTACAACAGTAATTTTTGAACCTAAAGCATGATACACCGTTGCCATTTCTAGCCCGATAATACCACCACCTATAACTAATAGGGACTTGGGCACATCGGCTAAATCTAAAGCATCAGTTGAATCCATCATACGAGGATCATCATTCGGGAAAACAGGCACTTTGGTGACTCGTGATCCCGCAGCAATAATACATTTATCGAATGAGATTGTTTGTGTACCATCAGCAGTTTCGACAGTCATTGTGTTCGTGCCAGCAAAACTAGCCTCACCTTGCACAATAGTCACTTTACGTTGTTTTGCAAGCGCTTTTAAGCCACCGGTCAAACCATCTACAATACTATTTTTCCAATTTTCTATTTTACGAATATCTACTTTTGGTTTGGCGAATGTCACGCCGTGATTTTCCATGCTCGCAGCTTCATTAATCACTTGTGCTGTGTGTAAAAGTGCTTTTGATGGAATACAGCCTACATTCAAACAAACACCACCAATTTTAGCGTGGCGTTCAATCATCACTACTTGCCGACCTAAGTCTGCAGCACGAAATGCGGCAGTATAACCACCGGGGCCGGAGCCTAAAACGAGCAATTCCGCATGTAAATCAGCATCACCTGTAGTCGTTGTTACAACAGCCGCCGTATCAAGCTGAACCACTGGTTTTACCTCTTCTTTTGAAGCAGGTGTAGAATCAGCTTTAGTATCATCAGCAGTTTCAAGCGTTAAAATAACACTGCCTTCCTTAACTTTATCACCCACTACCACACTCATCGCTGTGATTGTGCCCGCTTCATTGGTAGGGATTTCCATTGCAGCTTTATCAGATTCTAGCGTAATAATATCTTGATTCGCTTCAACTACATCACCAACGCCGACCAAAACCTCAATAATTTCTACTTCGTCAAAATCACCGATATCAGGTACTTTTATTTCAACCACATTGCTCATAAAAGCACCTTCCGAATGTCAGATAACATATGATTTAGGTGGCTAGTAAATCGTGCACCCATCGCTCCATCAACAACCCGGTGATCATAAGATACTGATAATGGCAACATTA
Source organism: uncultured Methylophaga sp. (assembly GCA_964430395.1). GTDB lineage: Bacteria > Pseudomonadota > Gammaproteobacteria > Nitrosococcales > Methylophagaceae. The sequence continues at coordinate 4,029 of CAYSGK010000135.1, read as the reverse complement.
ATCGAGCTACAAACTCACTACCATTCCATACGGGTTGCATTTTATGGCGACCGACACCTAAAATAGCCACTTCAGGCGCATTAACAATGGGGGTAAAAAAGCTACCACCGATTCCACCTAAACTAGAAATTGAAAAGGTGCCACCTTGTAAATCTTTTGCGGTTAGCGCGCCATCACGAGCACGTAAGCTAATTTCACCCAACTCACCTGCCAACTCTAAAAAGCCTTTTTTATCTACATCTCTAATCACTGGCACCATCAGACCATTCGGTGTATCAACTGCTACACCAAGGTTATAGTATTTTTTAATAATTAAGTTTTCTTTATCTTCACTTAATGACGCATTCATTTCAGGGTAGAGTTTTAAGCTTGCCACCACCGCTTTCATAATAAATACTAATGGCGTTAGATTTACACCCTGTTTTGCTGCGTTATCTTTATTCTCTTTTCTGAATTTTTCTAATTCGGTAATATCCGCTTCATCAAATTGAGTGACATGAGGAATATTTAACCAACAGGCATGCAAATGTTTGCCAGATATTTTTTTAATACGAGATAATTCCGTGCTTTCAATCTCACCAAATTTCTCATAATTACCAACAGGTACTGGCGGTAAAGCTGAACCAGTCGATGCCGCGGCAGACGGTGCATTAACTTTTTGTTTAACATAGTTCTGTACATCAGTTTTAGTGATACGTCCTTTTTCACCTGAACCTCGAACAAAGCTCAAAACCACTCCCAGTTCACGTGCATATTGACGAACCGATGGAGAGGCATGAGCATGCTTTTCACCGGCTTTATTATCCGGTGCATACGGAAGATTTTCTACCAACTCAACAGGAGGAGCAGGCGCTGGTTTTGCTACAGCTACAGGAGCCGATTCTTCTTTCGGTTCCGCAGTCGGTATTGATTCGGCCTTAGCTGCCACAGGAACACTAGCATCACTTGATTCAATTATCGCAATAATCGAACCTTCTTTAACTTTATCACCTACACTAATTTTAAGCTCGTTGATCACACCCGCATTTGAGGCAGGAATTTCCATAGCCGCTTTGTCTGATTCTAGAGTGATAATATCTTGGTTTTCTTCAACGGTATCACCAACGGACACTAATACTTCGATAACTTCTACTTCGTCAAAGTCACCAATATCAGGAACTACTAATTCTATTAAATCTGCCATTTCTTATACTCAGCCTTTTTTATACTTTAAGGGGATTCAATGCTTGCGTATCAATCTTGTATTTCTTAATTGCTTTAGCAACAACATCATGACCAATTTGGCCTTCATCTGCCAATGTATTTAATGTAGCTACCACGACATGATAACGATCAACCTCAAAAAAACTACGCAAGCTTTCGCGTGTATCACTGCGACCAAAGCCATCCGTACCTAACACGGTATAGGCTGAATCAATCCATGGACGAATTTGTTCTGCATATTGACGCATATAGTCTGTTGAAGCAATGACTACACCCTCTTCATTATTCAAACACTCAGCCACATAACTTTGCTTTTTCTCTGCTTGCGGATGCAAGCGGTTATATCGGTCAACAGCTTGACCATCACGAGCTAATTCATTAATGCTGGTAGCACTCCATACAGTCGCTGACACCTTCCAGTCATTCTCTAATAACTCGGCTGCAGCTTCAACTTCACGCAAGATAGTACCACCACCTAAAAGTTGTGCTTTGAGCTTATGTTTCCCGCCTGATTTTAACTTATACATTCCTTTAAGGATTCCCGCTTCAACACCTTTTGGCATTTCAGGATGTGTGTAATTTTCATTCATAGCCGTAATGTAAAAGAACACATTTTCTTGTTCTTCATACATACGACGGAAACCATCATGAATAATAACGGCCATTTCATAAGCATAAGTTGGATCATAACTAACGCAATTAGGAATGGTACCTGCCAAAATAAGGCTGTGACCATCTTCATGCTGCAACCCTTCACCATTGAGTGAGGTACGCCCAGCTGTAGCACCAACTAAGAAACCCTTTGCCTGGATATCACCTGCAAGCCATGCCAAATCACCAATACGTTGAAAGCCAAACATAGAATAATAAATATAGAACGGCACCATATTCACATTATAATTAGAATAAGCAGTAGCTGCCGATATCCACTCAGACATTGCACCCGCTTCGTTTATGCCTTCTTGCAAAATTTGCCCTTTTTCATCTTCACGATACCACATGACTTTACCTGAATCTTCAGGTTCATACATTTGGCCTGATGATGAATAAATTCCAATTGAACGGAATAAACCTTCCATTCCGAAAGTACGCGCTTCATCAGGTACGATCGGAACAATATTTTTACCCACGCCTTTATCACGAATCAATGCCGTCAAAATTCTAACAAATGCCATGGTGGTAGATATTTCTCTATCACCCGATGATTTCAATAGTGCATTGAAGATACTTAAGTCAGGTGTCTTCAACGCTGGTGCATTATGATTACGCTTTGGCAAAAAACCACCTAACTCTTCACGTCGTGCTAATAAATATTTTTTCTCAGCACTATCATCAGCAAGTGAAATATAAGGCATTGTTTCCACTTCTTCATCTGATAATGGAATATTAAATCGGTCACGGAATATTTTCATTTGCTCCGTGCCTAAGCTCTTTTGTGAATGCGTAGTATTCTGAGCTTCTCCTGCCTCACCCATACCATAGCCTTTAACTGTTTTAGCTAAAATAACTGTAGGTTGGCCTTTATGTTCGGTGGCTTTTTTATAGGCTGCATATACTTTACGAGGATCATGGCCACCACGGCTTAAATGCCAGATATCCTGATCAGTCATATCCGACACCATGTCTAATAACTCAGGGTATTTACCAAAGAAATGTTCACGTACAAAAGCACCATCTTTCGATTTGTAATTTTGATATTCGCCATCAACCACTTCTTCCATACGCTTAAGCAATAATCCGTTTTTATCTTTAGCTAATAGCTGATCCCATTCGCTACCCCAGATAACTTTAATCACATTCCAACCCGCACCACGGAAAATGGCTTCTAACTCTTGAATAATTTTGCCATTACCACGTACAGGACCATCTAAACGTTGCAAATTACAGTTAATAACAAATGTTAAATTGTCTAATTTCTCACGTCCCGCGAGAGTAATTGCACCCAAAGATTCAGGTTCATCCATTTCACCATCACCTAGATATGCCCAGACATTTCGGCCCTCAGTCGTAGCCATGTCGCGATGTTCCATATACTTCATAAAACGCGCTTGATAGATAGATAAAATAGGACCTAAGCCCATTGAAACAGTTGGAAACTGCCAATAATCTGGCATTAACCAAGGATGAGGATACGATGAAAGGCCTTTGCCTCCTACTTCAAAACGGAAGTTATTCAACTGTTCTTCAGTTAAACGACCTTCAAGAAATGAACGTGCATAAATACCCGGCGCAATATGACCTTGGAAGAAAACCAAGTCTGCGCCGTTACCATAATCATCCCCTTTGAAAAAATGATTAAATCCAACATCATACATTGTTGCCGATGAAGCGAAGCTTGCTATATGACCGCCAACAGCACCGGGCTTAAGGTTCGCTTTTACCACCATAGCCATCGCATTCCAGCGAATATAAGAGCGTATCTTATACTCCATATCTTGATCACCGGGGATACGTTCTTGTTGATCAACGGGGATAGTATTAACGTAAGCGGTATTTGAACTATAGGGAAGGTTGACACCGCTACGGCGTGCCAGATCAATCAATTTTTCTAACACATAATGTGCTTTTTCATCACCTTCAACTTCTATAATAGATTCTAAGGCATCCAACCATTCTTGGGTTTCTTGTGGATCATTATCAACAAAATCAGTCATTAAGCACCTTCACATTCAGAACATCATAAATTGTGAAGTATTGTAACAGTTTTGCTTTATTTCTGGCAGTGTTTTCCAGTTATGCTGTGGGAGATAAACGCATTTTCGGAAGATAAAAACGATATAAGCGGATACCTAATAATAACACCAGTGCCACAATATAAAAAAGTGG
>CAYSGK010000134.1:0-5858 GCA_964430395.1 uncultured Methylophaga sp. | reverse complement strand
AGCCCATCCATTATAGGCACCAAAAAACCGCAACTTGAATGATCACGGCTATATAATAAATACTCTAAATTTGATAATAACATTTATGAGCAGTTCCTTGTCTGAAACTCTTTTTACACATTTTAAACAGTCGATAACATCCTATTCTCTGCCGGAGCAGTTTACCTATCCATTTTATTACGAACCGCATCCACTGTGCCAACTAGCGGCGAAAGAATTGCAATTCTATATTGAAACACAAACAGACTGGCAACATGACTTCACTACAATTGGTAAAATGTTTGGCGTATTACTGGTTAAAAATAAACAAGGTGAAATAGGCTATTTATCGGCCTTTTCAGGGAAAATAGCAGACAGCAATCAACATGCTAAATTTGTTCCGCCGGTGTTTGATATGTTAATTGATGGCGATTTTTTCAGAATGGGTCAAAAAGAACTTAAACAGATCAGTCACCAAATTAAACTATTAGAAAGCAACCCTGATATATCAAAATGTGAGCAGGCATTAGAAGCCGAGCAACAATCATCAAGCATAGCAATAAAAGCACACCGAGAAAGCATGATTGAAGGGCGAAAAAATAGAAAAGCACAAAGAATTAATGGGGAATCATCGTTAAGCCAAGAAGACTATATTAATCTAAAAGACATCCTAAGCAAAGAAAGCATTAAACAAAAAAACCAGTTACGAGATTTAAATATTTATTGGAATGAACGAATTCAAAAAGCCGAACAAAACCTTAATCACCTGCTTGATGACATTACTAAATTAAAAAACAAACGCAAATTACTATCAGTAGGCTTACAACAAAAATTATTTGAACATTATCGGTTTCTGAACAAAAAAGGAATTGAAAAAAGCTTATATGATATTTTCAAAGAGACAGCACAACAAATACCGCCGGCAGGGGCGGGGGAATGCGCTACGCCCAAATTATTACAATATGCATTTAGTAATAATTTGAAACCATTAGCGATGGCTGAGTTTTGGTGGGGAGTATCACCAAAATCAGAAATCAGACAACATAAGAATTTTTATGCTGCTTGTTTAGGGAAATGCCAGCCAATTTTAAATCATATGTTAGAAGGAATAGAGCTAGATGATAACCCTTTGTTAAGTAATCCTGCGCAAGGAAAAACGATAGATATTGTGTACGAAGACAATGATATGGTTGTTATTAACAAACCCGCTGAATTTTTATCGGTGCCGGGCAAGAATATTGAAGACTCTGTATATTTACGAATGAAACAGCACTACCTTAATGCAAAAGGCCCATTAATTGTGCATCGCCTTGATATGTCAACTTCAGGGTTAATGGTTATTGCATTATCGAAACAAGCACATAAAAACTTACAAAAACAATTTATAAATAGAACTGTAGAAAAACGTTATGTCGCGTTATTAGAGGGCATATTGACTGAGAAAGAAGGTGAAATAGATTTGCCTCTACGTGTTGATTTAGATGACCGGCCTCGGCAATTAGTCTGTTATGACTACGGCAAACCATCAGAAACACATTGGGAACTGATTGAGCAGAAAGAAGGTAAAAGCAAAGTCTATTTTTACCCCAAAACAGGGCGTACCCACCAATTAAGAGTGCACTCCGCTCACATCAATGGATTAAATATGCCAATTGTAGGGGATGATCTTTATGGTAAAAAAGCTGATCGCTTACATTTACATGCAGAATCTTTAGCGTTTAAACACCCAATCACAAAAGAACTAATGACGTTTCAAATTGATGCTGAGTTTTAGAAACCTAGCGCCCTGTAAACAAATAGTAATGATAAAAATACACTTCACGTATTAAGAACTTAAACTGTGCTTTAAATGAGCGATAACGTGAAGTGGGTGTAGGGGAGGTTACTGCCGCGATATTTAGATTCTTGGCTATAATTGATGCGCGTTTTAAATGTAATGGATCGCTGACAATAATGGCGGTACTTAAGCCATTAGAATTCATTAAAGCTCTTGCTTCAATAAGGTTACCAACTGTGCTGCGAGAGCTTGTTTCTATCAAAATATCTTCTTTTTTTACACCCTTACGCAATGCATACCTTTCTGCAACTTCGCTTTCAGCATAAGGTGCACCTTTACCGTAACCGCCGGTGAAAATTATCTTTGAAACAAGTCCTTGTTTATAGAGTGACAAGGCATGGTCAATTCTCTCTTTAAGTACAGGGGAAGGATTTTTATGGTATGCCGCCGCGCCTAACACAATCGCATAATCAGATTTAACGGCATGGTCTTGAGCGCCATAATTCCAGATACTGACAGCAATAAAAGCAAGCCACACACAAATGGCGAGAAAGAACCATAATAATAATTTTCGGAGACGACGCATCATAACGATATTATACCTATGGGAATTTAGAAATGCATATCCTTAAAAGAGGTTAATTTCGATAAATTGTTTCAATCAAATGAAAGCCAAATTTTGTTTTAACAGAACCATGGACTTTGAGAACGGGCTTTATGAACACTACATGATCGAAAGCTTTCAGCATAGTTCCTTGGCGAAACTCTCCCAGTTCACCACCTTTTTTGGCTGATGATTTACACAAAGAATGTTTTTTAGCTAGCTTGGCAAAGTCCTTTCCATCAGCTAATTGTTTGTTGTTTGATTTTCTCTGCTTCATCTTTAGTTTTCACCAAAATATGTCGTGCACATGCTGTCGCCACTAGTTTACTTCCTCAATGCTTTGTTGATACAACTGTTTGAGCAATTCTACGCGCTTTTTATTGACGCCCATATCACTATATCCAACGCGAGATGCTGAACGAATATGGATAAGATTATGCTTGTTATCGACTCTAATTTCTAAATCATCAATAAAACCAAAAATAGTTGATGAAAATGTGGCGGCTAGGTAATCAGCATGCTCAGATTGCAGTGTTCCACCCATTTTATCAATAATCTCTTTTATATCGAGTAGAGCAGAGCTTGTGTTTTGAGTAATTTTAATAGGACTAATATAATGCTTATCATCGTCTTTGTGTTCACTGCAAACACAATTAGGCTTATCAGGGCAGATGGTTAGCTTGTTTTCAATCAAACCAAGCGGTCTTCCTTGTTTAGATGCGGCGCCTTGTATAAAGAACCAGACAATAACTGCGATAACAATGCAGGATAAAATAATGAAAAATATTTTCATAAAACTTATCTCCGCTTAACTGACCCTACCAATTGCACAGCTCACCACCGATTTAGCTTTTTCTTTTAATGCCGTCATGCCTTCAACAGAGCCTTGTTCTGGATAGCCCATGGCAAACAGTGCATCTATATAAATATCACGGGTAGATTCATTTTCAGTTTCAATAGTGACAACTTGCTCGTCAATTGCTATATCAATATTTTCAACACCATCTAACGACATTAATTTCTTCGTAATAGTGTTAGCACAACCACCACAGCGAATATTTTCTACTTCAATGCTTATTTTCATATGAATTCCAAAATGATCTATTTTGTAACAGTATAAAACAACGCTGAAAAACAAGTATTTTAGTTCTAGTACCAAAGTACAATAGTTTAATATTTAAACTACTGATATTATTTTGTTGAATATCAATACAAATCAAAGAGGATAATAAAAAATGTTTAAAAATAGCATTATAAACACTGTTGGTGCATTAGTTTTGTTCACTGTTTCAATTACTGCAAATGCTGCATTTGTAGATTTTGATGTTTATGCAAAAGCAAATAGCACCTCGGGTAGCGGGACTGGCTTAAACACTGGCTTGAGTTATTCTATTGGCGATACAATTACAGGCTCAGTAGATGTAAATGATCTATGGAATGCGGGTCGCTTACCTCGTTGGTCAAATGCTGATGGTTTAGTTGCTAATTTATTTGCGACAGGATCAGATGATTCTGGCGAAGCATTAGGTACACAAATTGGTCAAGATTTTGGAACATGGACTCAGCATGGTGAAACCTTTGCTTATGGTTCGTTAGTGGGCGAAATCAATAATGTTTTCTTTTTACTAGGAACTAATTTTAATGTTACTGCTATGCAGGCTGGCGTGCTTTCACTTTATTACTGGGATGAAAACTCTTCTGATAACACTGGCCTTGTAACTGTCTCTATTGATAATGGCGTATCAGCAGTTCCTGTTCCTGCTGCAATATGGTTATTTGGTTCAGGTTTAATAGGATTCTTTGGCGCAAGAAAAACGAAACGTTCAGTTTAAAACATAAGTTTATTAAGGCTGAAATTTTAATCTTAAGGGCTGAGGTTTGCTGTTCTAGAAAATATATTCTGTAATTTCTAGGGCAGCCTTTTTTATAGGTTTTATTAGTCTCATTATTAACCCCTTACGCCAACTATAGAAACATTTGGGTGAAGGCTTTCTGTTGCACTAGCTCGTGCCGCAACACGATCAAACCATGCCGTAATATCTGGCAATGTGCGATCAAATGACTGCCCAACAGAAATGCCAAAATCAAGCCATACGTATAACCAGATATCAGCAATTGTAAAGCGGTCTGAAACCCAAAATGGATATGATCCTATCATGTTATGTAATCCTATCCTGTGCCACCGCTTTCAGGCTCTCAACAGCTTCAGCGGCAACGGGAATTCGCGTTTTGAAACGGTCAATGCCCTCAGCATAGTGATAAGCATTATGGATAAACTCAGTTATATTAAATTCAACACGCCGTAGCCATTGTCTTGTTAATGCTCGATCTTCAGCATTGCTACCAATTAATACTGGTTCAGGATGCAATTCCTCCAAATATTCAACAATAGCTACAGATTCAGATAAAAACCTACCATTATCAAGCTGTAGTGTGGGCAGTTGTCCTGCTGAATTCTGCAGATTGAATGGTCACGGGTATAACTAAGGAAGGGTTGTTGCCGATTTTCACCTGCAAACACATCAATATTCTGCTCGGAATCCCTAGATTTTTTCGGGAAGGTACATGTGTACCGTACGTGGCCCTGGGCTCAAGGCATCAAAAAGCAACATTAAAAACTTCCTTAAATTATGATTTTGTGAGATCTCACTATGATACATGAAGCAAGCCAGTGATTTTTATTGATATTCTTATAACTGGTTATTTGCCCGAGACATGACCAAGAATGAAGTGTTACATTACAGCATAATAAAAAGGAAAAGGAGATGGAAATGAGCGAACTTTATGGCGATAAACATCGTGAGTTGCAAGATCAATTTGAAACACGTGCATTAGCAGATAGATTAGTTGACGTTATCATATCAGAGGAAATTGCTGATGATGCCAAAAGCTTTATTGAAAGCCGCCCCATGTTTTTTCTGTCTACCATTGATCAAAATGGCCAACCCACCTGTTCTTATAAAGGCGGTGCACCGGGTTTTGTAAGAGTGGTCGATAGCACTACTATTGCATTTCCATCCTATGATGGCAACGGCATGTTTTATTCCATTGGTAATATGCAAGAAACATCAAAAGTAGGGATCTTGTTTATTGATTTTGAAACACCACATCGGATACGTTTTCATGGCACAGCAACCGTTTCTGCAGATGATCCCTTAATGTCTGAATATCAAGAAGCAGAACTAATTGTGCGTATTAAACTGACTAAAATGTGGATAAATTGCCCGCGCTATATACATAAATATGAACTTAAAGAATTGTCACATTATGTGCCCGGTCAAAAAGACAAAACACCGTTTGCAGGCTGGAAGCGGGTAGATCTTATGCAAGATGTGCTTGCACCAAAAGATAAAGGCCGCCCTGAAGAAGAGGGCGGAGTGATCAGCATTGAAGAATGGGTAGAAGACGTGCAAAAAGGCGAGGGTTAATTTTTCCAGAGTGCAGGTTAACTACATCTCTGCAATAGCGATCACACTCTCTTCACATTGCATTTGTTTG
>CAYSGK010000133.1:0-5868 GCA_964430395.1 uncultured Methylophaga sp. | reverse complement strand
GAAGTGCTGGATTTACCCTGATTGAAATCATGATTTCATTAATTGTCGGTGCGTTTTTAATTGGTGGGGTATTACAGATTTTCTTGAATACCCAAAAAACTTACCGTATGCAGGAAAACCTGTCCAGGATTCAGGAAAACGGGCGTTTTGCACTGGAATTTATCAGTCGGGATGTGCGTATGGCTGGCTATTTAGGCTGCAATGCGAACGTTTCATTGGTTAATACTTTAACAGCTGCTTTTCTACACAGCTTTGATAAAGCGATTGAGGGCTTTGAATCAACCTCTGCAACAGCATGGAGCCCGACTATCAACCCGGCAATCACTTCCCCTCTTGGTGGCTCTGATGTTATTACCATTCGTAGAGTAGATACTAAGGGTTTTACGGTGGCTAGTCATGCGTCATCAACTGCTCCTCTTACATTAAATGCAGCCACTACCGTAAATGATTTAAAAGCGGCAGGATTCCTGAAAGATGATGGAACTAACAATAACCGCATTGCAGTTGTCTCCGATTGCACGGATGCAGCAACTTTTCAAGTTACAGGAATAACTGGGTTGGTTCTTAGTCATGGGAAAGATTTAGGTAAAAGATATTCTAATTCACAAGTCTATGGAATAAATACAATCAGTTACTATATAAGAACTAATCCCAATAATACCCCATCGCTTTATAAACGTGTTGGGGCCGCTACAGCAGAAGAATTGATTGAAGGCATCGAAAACATGCAATTACTCTACGGCGTGGATACAGACAGTGATAATGTTGCCAATTATTATGTCAAGGCAAATAATGTGGAAAGCAATGGAATGTGGCCTAATGTCATCAGTGTAAAAGTCAAGTTGCTGGTAGTTTCGCCTGACGACAACTTAACCGTTCAACCGGTTAAATATAAATTTGATGGGAACTGGTATACACCCACTGACCGAAAAATTCGGAGGGAGTTTTCATCGACTATTGTTTTGCGTAATCGATTATCTTAATGAGGAGCCTTGCCATGTTAAATCCAGCAACACCCCTCAAACAACAATCCGGCGTGGTACTGGTCATCAGCTTGGTGATGTTATTACTGCTGACCCTGATTGGCCTGACCGGTATGCAGACCACCACGCTGGAAGAGAAAATGGCGGGGAATAAGCGCAATCACAATATTGCTTTTCAGGCGGCTGAGTCGGCTCTTGTAGTTGTGGAAAAGAGTCTTGAAATACCCGATCCAAACAATCCTGTACTTGCTTTTACTAATTTAGGAACAGGCGGGTTTTACAAAAATACTACAACTGTAAATTTGTCAGATACCAATATATCTACCTCTGGTTTTTGGACTACCAACCCGGTTGCAACAGCAACTATTTCTGGATTAACAGGCATTGCAGCAGCCCCGTTATATATAATTCAACAATTAAATTCTAATACTTATAGAATTACAGTGAGAGCTACGGGGCTTACTACTAATGCTGTGGTTATTTTACAGTCAATTTATGTTATTCCTTAATATAGGGGTAGTAATGTTTAACTATCTAAAAAATATTGATGTTTTTAATGAAATTAAGTAACCATAAATATATTCTGTCCACATGACTTTTGTCATTGGGCCATGCAAGGGAAGTGAACCAATTTAATACAACTGGACTTTTTACTATCCACTTAAGCGGTGGTGTTTTTAAAGTGATAAAAAAGTCACTTTCCTGTACATAAAATATTTTGAGGAAACTTCACTATGTATAGAATAATTATTTTAAGTTTCATATTAAGCTATGTTTCTCTTGCTAATGCGGTCACTATTGCAAAGATTCCTCCTTTTGTAACTTCTGCAGCTTTCCCTAATGTGCTATTTGATATGTCTATAGAAACGCCTATGGGAGGAGCTGCCTATAACGACCAAAAAGACAATCCTGCAGGTTGTAACGGTAGAACTAGCGAGGGTGGAGGTCCTGTTGGTGCTTGCTATTTTGATAATTTAACCTATCTAGGCATATTCGATTCGACAAAATGTTATACCTATAATAATGGTCAATTTGAACCAGCAACTTTATCAACATCAAGCCATCAATGCTCAGGGGAATGGAGCGGTAATTTTCTTAACTGGGCGACGATGACAGCTGCCGATATGTTTATCTTTACGCTGACAGGAGGTGACCGTGAAATTGATACCCCGACCAATACAATATTACAACGAGCTAGAGCCTCAACAAATCAAGGCTGGTTTCCCATAAAATATTTGGCTGATGCCTCAGGCGCTACACCTTTTTCCGATGCTATTTATATTGACAATAATTCGGGAGACTATAAATTTAAAGCAGGAGCTACACGGGGTGGCAGCGAGTATGGAACTTTTGATGTTAAAGTAAAAGTTTGTGACCCATCAATAGGCCTGGAAGCTAATTGTCAAAGCTATGAAGATGCCAATGGTAACACTGTTTACAAACCTATTGGTCTTATTCAGCGTCATGCTGATAATTTCAGGTTTGGTGTTTTTGCCTATACTAACGATAATTCACAAGGGCGTGACGGAGGCGTTTTAAGAGCACCTATGCGTTTTGTTGGTAATAAAAGCATGGATGATCAGGGTGTCTTATCAGCCAACCCTCAAAAAGAAATAAACCCCGAGACAGGGCAAATATATATAAACCCACTAAACGAAAATGAAGGACATAGCGGTGTTATCAACTATATTAATCGTTTTCACCGTGATGGATACAAATCATACGATCCCGTCAGTGAGTTATTTTACGAAGCGGTTCGATATTTTAAACATGAAGGGCCTACACCTGAATATGCAGAAGATGCAGCAGGTGGCAGTTTTCCAATCTATACGACCTGGAATGATCCGATACAATTTTCGTGTCAAAAAAACTTTATAATCGGTATTAATGATGCTAATCCCTGGCTGGATAAAAAACTCCCAGGTACTTTTTTTACATGTGATAAAGCGGGGACTACAGGGCTTCCAGGATCTTTTAAAGCAAATGATTGTGGCGAACCGAGTAATCCAGATACTGATATTAATGTGACAGCATTAACAAATACAGTCGGCAATCTTGAGGGTATTAATAATACTGTTTGGACTGAGAGTAGTGCGACAGGAAGTGATACCGTGGGTTATGTTTCTGGAGTAAGCTTAAACCAAGGAAATTGTGGTAATGGTTCCGATAAAACTGTGGGTCTTTTAGGAGAGGTCATGGGAACTTGCCCTTATGCTCCCAAAGAGAATTCTTATTATATAGCGGGACTTGCTTATTATGCCAATACACACGATCTTAGATCTGATGTTGCTGACAAGCAAACGGTTAATACTTTTATGATTGATACACAAGAGTATAGTTCTAATCCCCTTCGTGGTAATAAAAATATGCTATATCTCACTGGGAAATATGGCGGTTTTTATGATTTGAATAATAATGATAAACCCGACCAGGCGGCTGAGTGGGATGCTAATAATGACGGAGTACCTGATAATTATGTATTAGCATCACAGCCTGATAAATTAGTCAGCGGTCTTGAACGTGCATTTAACAACATCTTAGACAAGTTAGGGTCGTTATCAAATATAACGGCTAATTCCACACAATTTTCTGGAAATTCATTAATTTTTCAAGCCGTTTTTCACTCTGGGATTTGGTGGGGGGATCTGAAAGCTTTTTTTATTGATGCTACAGGTGTCAGTTCAACACCTTCATGGTTGGCATCAGAGCACATCCCCACGCCTGCTAACCGTCATATTTTTATAAAAGATGGAACTGCAAAAGAATTTATATGGAGTAATTTATTACCTGCCACCCAAAGTTTATTAATAAATGCTGATGTAGTTGATTATATAAGAGGGGAGCATGGAAAGGAAGCCCAGAATCAAACTATAGGAGGTTTTCGCAATAGAAGCTCAAATATTTTAGGTGATATTATTCATTCAACACCTTTCTATGTAAAAGATACGGATACTGTTTATGTGGGGGCTAATGATGGTATGTTACATGCTTTTGATTCTATCACCGGTGATGAATTATTTGCTTATATTCCAAACCCTGTTATTGCAAAATTAATAAAATTAACTCAGCCTGGTTATAAGCATGAATATTATGTTGATGGTGATATAACTGTTTCGTCTAGCTCTCAAACGCCAGGAAAGAACTATTTAGTGGGTGTTTTGGGACACGGAGGTAAGGGAATATTTGGTCTGGATGTTTCAAACCCTGCAAGCTTTAGCTCAAGTGATGTACTTTGGGAATATAGTGATGTTAGCGACACAGACCTAGGTTATATGTTAAATAATCCAGTCATTGCCAAAATGAATGATGGCTCAACAGTCGTTATTATAGGTAATGGCTATAATAGTACTTCTGGAAAGGCCGTACTTTATATCTTTGACTTGGCTTCAGGCAACCTGCTGAAAAAAATAGACACTATGGTCGCTGGTGATAATGGATTGGCTGGACCTAGTGTGTTTGACAGTGATGATGATGGGAAAATAGATGTTATCTATGCGGGTGATTTAAAAGGAAATGTCTGGAAATTTGATGTCAGTAATACCAATAAAACCCAATGGAAGGTTGCCTTTAACGAATCAGGTACGCCGAAACCTTTATTTGTGGCGCAAGATTCTTCAGGTACGGTACAACCCATTACTGCACCGATTACTATTTCAATTGATAATGTGGCGGGTGATCCAAATATTGGTAAGCGTTTTATTTTTTTTGGTACAGGCAGTTATTTTCGAGCCAGTGATCCTTCCGATATTCAGGTGCAAACATGGTATGGTTTAATTGATGACAATACCAGAATATCAGGACGTACTAATTTAACATCACGAACTATTCTTGATGTGGGTACATTCGATAGTCAATCAGTCCGTACATTTTCAGAGGTAACTGCTGGGGATATGTCAGGTAAAAAAGGGTGGTATCTTGATTTTAATAGTACACTTGGTGAAAGAATAGTTACTAAATCAAAGGTATTTAATCTTATAAAACCAGCTTTAGTTGCCAGCTCCATTATTCCAGTGGTTGATCCTTGTCTGCCGGGTGGGCATGGGTTTCTTAATATAATTGACCCATATACGGGGGCTATGCTGGGGGCACCAGGCGTTATTGATATTAATAACAATGGTAACTTTAGTGATGATAAAATTAATGGTCACTTTATAGGCAGTGTTGATTTAAATGTTGGTATGCCTGGTGAGGCAGTGCGGGTTGGGAATCTTCTAATAGTAGGTGGATCTACAGGAGATAACGCTGATAAGCCTGTAAACCCAAATATACAGCCACAAGGAAAACGAAAGAGTTGGCGGGAAATTTTATGATGATGAAAAAAATGAATGTAAAAAGTGCTGGATTTACCTTAATTGAATTAATGATAGTCGTGGCTATTATTGGCATTCTGGCCAGTATTGCCTATCCCAGTTATCAAAATTCGGTGATGAAATCCCGCCGCGAGGATGCCAAGGGCGCTTTGATGGGGTTTGCCAATGCCATGGAACGCCATTTAACCGAGAGCAATACCTATTGCGATGCCGCCGATCCCTCTACCGGAACGGCTGTTTCCCTCTGCGGTGAAAGCGATAAAGATACCGGCGCACCGGCTATTTTTTCTGACAAAAGCCCGGTCGATGGCACGACAGCTTATTATAATTTAACCATCAATACTGTTTCAGAGACAACCTATACGCTTTATGCTGCTCCAACCGGGCCTCAAGCCAATGATAAATGCGGTTCATTAACCTTGACTAATACCGGCGTTCGTGGGGTGAGTGGTGCCGATACCGGCGTTACTGCGGCAGACTGCTGGTAATTCTCTCGTTCCCACTGCTTCAGCATGGGGCTATACCCTGTTCAATGCCCTGTATGGGCTTTCCCACACGGAAACCATGGGCGAGGG
>CAYSGK010000132.1:0-6028 GCA_964430395.1 uncultured Methylophaga sp. | reverse complement strand
AATCATGCCAGCGGTGAATTTAGGCATTTTTCATCCGTGCAAGCCCGCATACGGAACATTATTGAAAGCCCTGAAGGCTGGCTCTACCTTGCTACTGATCAAGGTGAAATCTTATCGATTAAACCGTAGCAGGTAACGGTATGACGATGATAACACGACAGCCACCCCGTTTACTTTGGCTAATATCTAACTCGGCACCCAGTTCTTGAGCTCGAGATTTCATATTCATAAGCCCGTGACCCATTTGTTCTGGCTCACGTAGAAGAAAGCTGCCATTATCTTCAATCACAATTACTGCATGTTCATTTTGCTCATACGTATGAAAACTAATATTCGTTGCACCAGAATGTTTGAGAATATTAGTAAATGCCTCCTGCAATATCCGTAATAAATGCAAACCTTGTTGCGGTGTTAATACTACAGATTCTGCAAAGTCTTCCATGGTCCAATCTAATTCTATATCAAGATTTTCTATCTTTCTGCTTAAACTAAATTTATAGTCCGCAAGCAAAATGGATAAAGTATTAGCATGCACATTCAGTGAATTAATAATCAGTCTAAAATCACCTAAGCAGTCAGATAAAATTGAGTGGATGTTCTTTCTTATTTCAGAGTTTTCTTCTTTTTCAATCAAAGATAACGATGCCATTAATTGTCCACCTATACCGTCATGAATGTCTTTCATGATACGAGAACGTTCATCAGCAACAGCTTTCTCTCGTACTAATTTAAGCGTTTTGTCCCGTGTTTCATCAAGATCGCGTTCTTTAATAGCTAGTTCATCAATTGTCTGATTTAGCGCCTCAAGAGTCTGATCGATTTCTGCCTGTAATTGCTCCTCATTACGTTGTAATGAACTTGCCATTTTATTAAACATTTTTTGAAAGCGCAGCAACTCTCCTGAGCCATCTTCCAAACACCTTTGTCTATAATTTCTCTTCTCTATTTTACTTGATGTTTCAAATAAATTTGATATTGAACTTGTCAATTTCCTACCAAAAAAATAACTTAAAAAAAGCCCCGTCAGCATGGCTACTAATGTAACTGTCATAGATTTTATGTATACCGCTTTCCTTCTTGAATATATATTTTCTTGAGATAGCTCCACCTCAACATAACCCAAAATATTTTGAGCAGGATTCGCATTATTTATTGGCATAAAGTCATTTACCTCTACACCACTCATGACAGGAACCGTATATGTTTTAGTATCGTCAGTTTTATTCTTCTTAACACGATGTACCCATTCAGATTTTTCTCGATCCAAAAACCGAATAGAATTTAGCATATCTAGTTTTAATAAACTTTCGGCAACTTCTGTTAACTTTTCTGTATCACCTGTGTAAAAATAAAATTCTGACATCAACACCGCTTGGTTACAAATTTCAGCACCACGCTTATCTAAATCATCATCAATAAATTGCAATGAATCTCTCAGTAAAAAGATTGCCACAATCACAATAACCATTAACAACGGACCTATCGCAATAAGCCGAAGCTGTTGTTTGATTGTTCCCCCAATCATTGCTCATCCACCTTCAATGTTTGAAGAACGTTTTCATCATAATTGAGTGCTTGAGCAACATTTTTATTAATATCTATTGTGCTCGGTACATAATGTATTCCCGTATTTATTATTAGCCCATTATCTACCCATTGGCCAATTAGTAGTGAGGTGGTTTGCGAAATTTTTTCCATCGATGAATACACTGAAATTAAAGCACCTGCTTTCAAAAATCGCTTTGAGTTACCTACAACAGGAACCTGATAACTGTATGCTTCACGTAATAGCCACTTGGCATTACTGCCAGACCAAATAGCTTCTTCATCCGTTGATATCAATGCCGCTGCGTTAAATAATGATTTTTCGGCTACTTTTGCAAGAATATCATTTGATTCAACCTCAATAGTTTCCAATCGTCCTTTTTTAAGATCTTGGATATTGGCAAGATCACGTTTTAATTTGGTATTATTTTTGGAAAGAAGTATAATTATTTTATTTTTATAGTTATTTTTAACTAGGTTTTCTGCAATTGAAACCAAACGCTTCACAGGCTGATTCACCGTCACGGCAGCCCACTCCTTAGACAGTTTAGCTGGATTCAATTTGCTAATTAATTGCTGTTCAACAAAACTGTAAATAATAGTATTGGAGGATTGATATCGGTATACTTCTTGTGCCGCTTTTGCACCAATAGCAATCAATAAATCTTCAGTTTCTATAGTGTCCAGCGTGCCACTTTCAAGGGTAATAATATTAATTTTAGGAGATGATGCTATCGTGCTTTTTAATGTGTTTTCTAATGACTCTGCAATATCATAATAGATAGCATCACCACTTGATAACACAATATAAATTGATCTGTTTTGTGTGTTTGCATGGACACTTATACTTGTTACGAAAACAAGTAATATAAAAATAAATAACTGTTTCATTTAAAATTGAATAAACGATATTTCAGCATAGTAGCGTGCATCAAAAATCTGACCTTGCCTAAAATCATCGTATTCATTTGTGAAGTTTTGGGCTGCGAGCCTGAGTTTGATTGAATTTTTTGACGTAATTTTAAAGCTTTTAATCACTGACGCATCAACACGTGTATATGCATCAACATACTCACCTTTGCCACGCCATTTAAAACCATCAAGCCGATATACACCAAGATTAAACTGCCAATCTTCTACCGGTAATGCAACTAACAGTCCGTAACTTTCACGTGGAACTCGATCAGTGCGGCGGTTAAGTTGATCAGGCTTAATTGCTTTTAATATTTTCTCTGTATTATGACCACGATTAAACTGAAATTTCACAAAGAAATTTTGCTGGGGGCGATAGCTTATTTCACCTTCAATACCGTAGGTATTGTATTCACCGACATTAGTAAGCACTCTTACTTTATTATCCACAAAGTCTGTTACTGTTTTATCAGCAACATACTTTATAACATCCTGCATCGTTTCTTTATATAGTTTAAAATCCCAACTAATAGGGAGCATCGAGAACTTTCCTAAATAACCAAGTTCAAGGCTGGTTATTTCTTCTGCTTTTATATTTTTATCCGCAACAGTAAATCTATCGAGAATCACACCATTAGAAGCCACTAATTTTGTATCAATCTTGGCTTCAAGCAAAGAAGGCATTCGATATGCCCGCGCAGCCGTAATACGAAATGATTGCTGCTTACTAAACTGCCAATTCAAACTTGCTCGCGGTGAAAAATGTGATGAGCTGATCTGGTTCTGCTCATAAATACCACCAACATTCATCGTTAAATCATGCATTATTGGCAACTGCAAATTACCATTCAATCGAAAACTAGTATCTGCAATATGATCCTTGCCATTTGTATAAAATGGCATTTCTAGCCTATCATGCCTCACTCCTGCTCCGATAACATACTGTAATCCTGACTCATATAAATGACTATATTGAAGATCCAAATCTGTTTTCATCGTTTTATTGGTACGCAAGCCCACATTGACAGATTGATCGGGAGTCCCCGTTATAAGTTGAAAGGCCGCCGGTGTGATTCCAAAAAAATCTGAAAATAAAACAGTATTAGCATCATCATTCTCATCACGATAATTATGATAAAGATTAAGTTTGAAATCTTCATTGCTAGACAAGAAATGTTGCCATTGAATATGGCCTGAATAAGCACTTACTGTACGATTTCTAGCCGTTAGTCCTGGCTCAAAATCTGCACCTGTTTTACCATTTGCATAGGTAAAGTAAAAATCTAGAATATCTTGAGGATTAAGCTCGGTTTGACTATGGAATGAAAGGTTATCAAAATCTTTTTCATCATCAATATTGCTAAAACCGTCATTTTCTCTTCTTGATCCACTGATACGATAAAATGTATCTGCTATCGAGCTACTATATTTAAATAAAAGTTCACGTTCGCCTATATTCCCTGTTCGTGCCGACAACCTTATTCTATCGTCTAATTCTGGGGGGATTGTTATTATATTAATTGCTGCAGAAAAAGAATTCGAACCATAGGCTGAAGCAGCGGGGCCACGTACAACTTCGATACGTTCAATATCAGTAATATCAATACCCATTGCACTCCAATCAACTGCTGATAGTGCCGGTAGGTAGGTAGATCTCCCATCAATAAGCACTTGGAATCGATTTGGAAACTCCCAACCGTCACCATGATAAGTGACGGCAATATCTTTGCCATCAACATGTGCAACCTGAAATCCTGGAACAAGGCGCATCAAATCTGCTATTTCAACAAAGCCTGATGCTTCAATCATTGCTTTATCAATAATAGTTACTGCAGAAGGACTTTTTAATACAGATTGAGCTAAGCGAGAGGCACTTATAACGATGGGTAAATCATCCGAAAAAAAACTATCTTCCATCGCCGATGCACTGCTAGCGAAACACAAAAGTACGCCACAAAGAGTTGAACACCTACTATACATTTTAACTCCTTAAATGCATTTTATACCCATGATATATACCCGTAACCATTCAATCTGCAGAATTCAGCAAGAGAATATGATTCCTGAAAACAACTTTCAGTGTTTAAATAATACCTTTTCTAGTCGCCTCGTAAATGGCCTCAGTTCGACTATTAACAGATAGTTTCTTATACAAATTTTTAACATAGCCATTAATGGTATGAAACGATAGTTCCAGAATGTCCCCAATCTCTTTTGACGTATAACCTTTGCTCACCAACAATAGAATTTCATGCTCACGCATACTTAATTCACCCGGTTTCTCTTCTGACTTTGCTTGTGTCGGTATCGACAGTTCTGATAATAGATAACGTGCTATTGTTGGGCTGATAGGTGAGCCGCCATTTACCATGCAGGTAATAGCATTATTAATACCCATAAAATCATCATCTTTCAATATATAGCCTGAAGCACCTGCTTTTAAAGCCGAAATTACATGTTCCGCATCACCAAAAACAGTAATCACAATCGCTAAAGATGTTTTTATTGTGGGCAATTTAAGCATATGAATCAGATCAATACCACTGCCGTCTGGCAAGCCAATATCAGTTAATAAAATTTCAGGGGATAGAGCTTGCAAAGCAGATTTTGCTTCTTCAAATGAGCCAACTGAAGCAATAAGCTGATACATATCACCTTCAACAATAGCACTTTCTAATCGCTCTCTTGTGGCTTTAGAGTCTTCAACAATGAGTAGTGTTGGCTTCATTTACAATCTGTTCCAGAGTTTTAGAAGGAAATTTAAGGCATCAAGTATATAATTAATATCGTATAGCAACAATAAAATAGTTTGTATCGCCTGCCGGTGCATGAATAAGCACATTATCATCCACTTCTTTTCCTAATAAGGCTTGCGCGAGCGGCGACTCTATACTTATATTATTTTTTTGGTGGTCTCGTTCATCAGAACCGACAATTCGATATTCAATCTGAGAGTGCTCTTCATTTTCCAACAGCACAAATGCTGCAAAGAAAATCTTGGTCTCGTCATCGGGCGGGGCGGCTACGATCCGTAAATCAGGCATTCTTTTTTGTAAATACCGAATGCGTCGATCTAAGCCCCTCAACTCTTTTTTTCGGTAAATGTATTCTGCATTCTCACTGCGATCACCTTCGGCAGCAGCAGCAGATAATGCTTTAACAACTTCTCTGCGACGTATCCAGATGGCCTCTAGCTCACCATTTAATATGGCCATACCCTCAGCGGTGATATAAGGCAAAAGTTTCATTTATATTGAACCCTTCAACAACTATTTATGGCTCATTATAATAATTATCTAATGGTGCTGCTAACTCACTTTTTTGATTATCTCATCAAGATCCGTCATTTTATTAATATCAAAATACAAACAGTCTGCTAAATTATCACGCGCATAGATACCTTCTATTACGTGTTCAATTTTTGAAATCAACCCTAAAGAACCAGAACGACTTGATTGAAGTTCCGAGGGCATGTAATTGATTACATCATTAATATCATCAATCATCAATGCATAAAGCGGTGTTTTACCATCAATGGTCACAAATAATAGTACTTGCCGCATGCCGCCCT
>CAYSGK010000131.1:0-6079 GCA_964430395.1 uncultured Methylophaga sp. | reverse complement strand
ATGACGCGGTTGTAAGTTCTGCATCTTCAAGTATCACGGGTATAGATCACCGCAATACTCGTATGAGGGTAAATGATAAACAAACTGAAAAAGACCATGCACCAAGGGCTAACAAAAAAACAGTTGACCCCGGGCTTTAGCTTCTCTATATTTTCTTCTCAATATGTTCTCATTAAAGGTGCAAGGGGAAATTACATGCTTACAGATCGGCAACAAGATACTTATAACTTCATTGTTGAATATTTCGAAGAACATGATCGTGCTCCGCTTCTATCTGAGGTGGCTTATGGCATTGGCCTGTCATCACAAGGCTCAGTTCATAATTATATTCAGGCATTAGTTAATGAAGGTTTGCTTGAACGCATTATCGGGCGATCACGCGGTTTGAGATTAGTGGAGCAGGGTGCGGATTTAGAAACGGTATCGGTCGTATTACCTGTTATGGGAAAAGTGGCTGCGGGGCGGTTAATTGAAGCGGTGGCGGATGAATCGGAAATCGATTTGGGTGAAATGTTTTCAGGGAAAGATCGTTTTGTTTTAAAGGTAAATGGTGATTCGATGATCGACAAATCAATTATGGATGGTGATTATGTTGTCATTCAGTCGCAACAAACAGCCCTTCATGGCGATATCGTTGTGGCGTTAGTAGATGGCTATGATGCAACATTAAAAACACTGTTACTCAATGATAATGAAACGGTTACCTTAATGCCGGCTAATGCTAATTATGAACCTATTACACTGGATGCTAAACGAGTAGCAATTCAAGGTGTGGTGGTTGGCCAACTTCGTACCTATCCTTAGTTTGTGAGCCAAATGGAACAATGCTGGCCAAAAGTCATTATCTTGGTCGATATGAATTGTTTTTTCGCTGCAATTGAACAACAAGATAATCCATTTTGGCGTAATAGACCTGTAGCGGTTACCAATGGTATTCAAGGCTCAACGATCATCACATCGAGCTATGAGGCCAGAAGTTATGGTGTTAAGACTGGAATGCGCTTAAAAGAAGCTCGACAGCTCTGCCCTGAACTTATTCAAGCCCCTTCACGGCCTTATCGTTATGCTGAAATATCTACCAATATTATGGCTGCACTACAGGGTATTACTCCTGATTTAGAAGTTTATTCAGTTGATGAAGCTTTTCTTGATGTAACAAATTGCCAGTCACTCTTTGGGACACCATTAGATATTGCCAAATTAGTTAAAAAGACAGTTAGTGATGTATCTGGTTTAAGCTGTTCAGTCGGGGTGAGTGGCGATAAAACAACGGCTAAATATGCTGCTAAATTTGATAAGCCTGATGGGCTTACCCAAATATTGCCGTGGCAAGCTGAACAAATACTCTCTCCACTTCATGTTACTGAAATTAGTGGTATCAACAAAGGTATTGCAGCATTCTTAAAAGACTATGGTGTTATTCATTGTGGTGATATGAAGAATATACCGATTAGTGTTTTGGCAAAGCGCTTCGGTAATGTTGGTCGACGCATCTGGCTAATGGCACAAGGCAAAGACCCGGAACCTGTTCAAACAAAAGTAAAGCTTCCCAAAACAATCGGTCATGGCAAGGTGATGCCGCCGCAAACAAAAGATCTCACAACGATTCTCACTTATTTTCAGCATATGAGTGAAAAGGTGGTGGCTAGATTAAGAAAGCACCACTATAAAGCGAGTCACTTTTATCTGGGCCTTAAAACGGAGCAGGGCTGGCTACATAGCAAAGTCAAACTAGCGAATGCTATTGATGATGGACATGTGCTATTTGCTAAATGTAGGCAGTTTATTCTGAATAACTGGCAAGGCGAAGGTGTTTGGCAAGTGCAAGTTACCGCTTTAAATCCTCATACTGAGCAGCAGATAAGTTTATTTGAAGAATCTCGACATGATAATAGAAGAGAGCAACTTAATAATGCGATTGATAAGATCAATCAGCGTTATGGTGAATTTACTGTTGCACCTTCGCGATTAATAGATCGCTCAACAATGCCTAATGTTATTGCACCTGCGTGGAAGCCGTTTGGGCATCGAAAAACAATATAATGAGACTTTTTCACAATGTGTGATGGTATCTACTTTGAATATCAGGGTAATATTCTTCGCATGTATTTTCCTAACTCGAAAGCAATGCTACCAGTGCAAAAGAAAGACGGTAGTTTAATCCTAATGCCATGGGGTAGAAGACAGAAACAATCAGGATTATTGCCAATGGGTGGCTGGGCACGACTAGATTCAATTTATAGCGGGCGGTGGGATAAATATTTTCCTAAGCCACTCAAAATACCTGCTCTTAGTTTTATGGAAAAAGACTTTGAAGGTCAAAGTCATTGGTATGATTTAAATAAAGGCCAATACTTGCAAGGGTTGTTAGCTAGAGAAAACAATGAGCAACGTATTTATATTGTCACCATTGAACCTGAACTTGAAGATGCCAATATTCACAGCAGATGGCCGCGTGTAATTCAAAATGGAGAGCAGTCTAAGTAACCTAATGGAATGGTAGCGGGTATATAAATAAAAAGCCCCAGCACTTTTCAGTACTGGGGCTTTTTGAATCTGTTGGCTCCTCGACCTGGACTCGAACCAGGGACCTGCGGATTAACAGTCCGATGCTCTACCAACTGAGCTATCGAGGAACAGAAAGATGGCTATGATAGAGATTTGACCTTATTTGGTCAAGCTTTATCCTCTAATTTATGAAATAAAATCTGCAATACGGTCTAATGCATTTTCAAGGTTTTCTTCACTGGTCGCGATTGATAGGCGAATATAGTTTTTCATTCCAAATGCCGTGCCTGGAATAATGGCTACGCCTTTATCAACTAATAGGGCTTCAGCGAAATCAAGATCATCATTTAGCTTAGGCATTCGCGCTAAGATCTTAGATATATCGGGAAACACATAGAATGTGCCATCACTGTGAAGCGATTCCATACCATCCATTGCATTCAGTCTTTTGACTACCATATCGTGGCGTTTCTTAAATTCAGCGAGCATGGTTTGAATACATTGTTGATCGCCATTTAATGCTTCTACCGCTGCCGCTTGCGAAACCGATGCGGGGTTTGATGTGCTTTGACCTTGAATTTTTTTCATTGCCGCGATTAATTTAGCGGGGCCTGCGGCATAACCAATGCGCCAACCTGTCATGGCATAGGCTTTTGATACGCCATTTAATACTATAGTGCGATCATATAAATCAGGGCAGGCAGTCACGATATTATGAAAGCCACCCTCAGCCCATAAAATATGTTCATACATATCATCCGTAGCGATTAAAATAGTCGGATGTTTGCGTAACACTTCGCCTAGGGCAACCAGTTCATCGTGAGTGTAAGCCATGCCAGATGGATTTGACGGGCTATTGATTACAAACAGGCGTGTTTTATCTGTTATTGCGGCTTCAAGTTGCTCAGGTGTGATTTTAAAACGCTGATCTTGACCTGCTTCGATAATCACCGGTGTGCCGTTAGCTAATAGCACCATATCTGGGTAAGAAACCCAATATGGAGCAGGAATAATAACTTCATCACCTTCATCTAATAATGCTTGAGTAAGATTGAAGAAGCTTTGTTTGCCACCGACCGAAACTAAGATTTGGTTCATTTCGTAATCAAGGCCATTATCGCGAGATAATTTATCAATAACAGCTTGTTTGAGTGCCACCGTACCATCAACTGCGGTGTATTTTGTGTCGCCATTTTTAATGGCGGTAATAGCGGCTTGTTTAATATGTTCTGGTGTATCAAAATCAGGTTCACCTACGCCGAGGGCGATAATACTTTTACCTTCGGCTTTCATTGCTGCTGCGCGCGCAGTAATAGCTAGCGTGGGGGAAGGTTTAATGCTTTGAACGCGTTGGGAGAGTGTGATTTCCAAAATCTTTCCTCATTTAATAAAAACAATTTAATTAAGATCTCGGTTAATATACGCCAATCAAGAAAAATGCAGAAGGTCTATGGCAAAACAATTTGAATTAGTGAGCGATTTTGAACCGGCAGGTGACCAACCTGCCGCGATTAAAGCCTTAGTTGAAGGTTTAGAAAATGGCGAAATGTGGCAAACTTTGTTAGGTGTTACCGGATCGGGTAAGACATTCACTATCGCCAATGTTGCGCAACAATTACAGCGCCCGATGATGGTGATGGCACCCAATAAGACACTGGCGGCGCAGTTATACAGCGAAATGAAAGATTTTTTCCCCAATAATGCGGTGGAATACTTTGTTTCCTATTATGACTATTATCAGCCAGAAGCCTATGTGCCATCGTCAGATACCTTTATAGATAAAGATGCATCAGTCAATGAACAAATTGAACAAATGCGTTTGTCTGCTACCAAAGCAATGTTAGAGCGACGTGATGCGATTATTGTCTCTAGTGTGTCGTGTATTTATGGTTTAGGGGATAAAGATTCTTATTTAGAAATGGTACTGCATCTTGTTGTGGGCAATACTATTAATCAACGTGACATGCTACGACGACTAACGGAGTTGCAATACAGCCGAAATGATGTTGAATTGCATCGAGGTACCTATCGTGTACGCGGTGAAGTGATTGATATATTCCCAGCAGAATCGGAGCGTGATGCGGTACGGATAGAGTTATTTGATGATGAGATTGAACAGATCAGCTATTTTGACCCACTCACGGGTGAGATTATTCAACGAGTAACTCGAATCACTATTTATCCTAAAACACATTATGTTACTCCACGAGCCCAATTATTATCAGCTGTTGATAAAATAAAAGAAGAGTTACGTTTGCGGCTAAAAGTCCTCAATGATGACAATAAGTTGGTGGAAGCTCAGCGCTTAGAGCAGCGTACCCGATTTGATATAGAAATGATTATGGAGTTGGGCTATTGCAACGGCATCGAAAATTATTCACGCCACTTGTCAGATCGAGGCGAGGGTGAAGCACCGCCGACCTTATTTGATTATTTGCCTGATGACGCTATCTTGGTGTTAGATGAAAGTCATGTCATGGTGCCGCAAATTGGCGCAATGTATAAAGGTGATCGTTCACGTAAAGAAACCTTAGTCAATTATGGCTTTCGCCTGCCTTCGGCCTTAGATAACCGACCCTTAAAATTTGAAGAATGGGAGAGGTTAGCTCCGCAAACCATTTTTGTATCTGCCACGCCAGCTCAGTATGAAGCGGATCATTCCGGTGCGATTGTTGAACAAGTCGTACGGCCAACAGGCTTGATTGATCCCGAAGTAGAAATACGTCCTGTGGCCACTCAAGTGGATGACCTACTTTCTGAAGTCAATAAACGTACTGCCATTAATGAACGGGTATTGGTCACAACATTAACCAAGCGAATGTCAGAAGATTTAACCGATTATTTAGCCGAACATGGTGTGAAAGTACGTTATTTGCATTCTGATATTGATACCGTCGAGAGAATGGAGATTTTGCGTGATTTACGCTTAGGCGTCTTTGATGTATTGATCGGTATTAACTTATTACGTGAAGGATTAGATATTCCCGAAGTCTCATTAGTGGCTATTTTAGATGCCGACAAGGAAGGGTTTTTACGATCAGAACGATCATTAATTCAAACTATAGGGCGTGCTGCACGTAACCTAAATGGTCGAGCCATTCTCTATGCCGATAGAATTACCGGTTCAATGCAACGCGCATTAGATGAAACTGAACGTCGACGTAATAAACAACTGGAATACAATAAAGAACATGGCATTACGCCAAAAGGCATACAAAAAGCGATTCGGGATAGTTTAGATGATCATCAACAAGAAATACGAAATGATAGAAAACAGTTTAATCAAGTAGCAGAAGAAAAAGCCAAATACGCAGCATTATCACCCAAGCAACTAGCTAAACGATTACAACAAATGGAAAATGCAATGTACAAACATGCTCAAGATTTAGAATTTGAAGAAGCCGGTAAATTACGTGATGAAATGGAACACATTCGGGCGCTGACATTAGGGCCTGGATAAGAAAGATGTATCTTTTTGTAATTTAAATAATCAACGATAGTCAAGGTTACGATATTTATACCCGTGACCATTCAATCTGCAGAATTCAGCATGAGAAGAAGCCATACTATT
>CAYSGK010000130.1:0-6146 GCA_964430395.1 uncultured Methylophaga sp. | reverse complement strand
GAATTTTTATCTCTTCTAGGTGGTTATTTTTTACAACAAATCAAGCCCATGCTGAAGATCGGCTTGAATAT
This sequence comes from uncultured Methylophaga sp., assembly GCA_964430395.1. GTDB lineage: Bacteria > Pseudomonadota > Gammaproteobacteria > Nitrosococcales > Methylophagaceae. The sequence goes on along the minus strand of CAYSGK010000130.1, from coordinate 6,075 downwards.
CATCAACATTTTCTAAGCCCACGGAAATACGCAATAAACCATCACTTATGCCTGCTTGTTGTCGTGCTTGTTCAGTCAATCTGCCATGTGTCGTGGTTGCTGGATGTGTAATTGTTGTTTTTGTATCGCCTAAATTTGCCGTAATCGACAACCATTTTGTTGAATTAACCAACTTCCACGCCCCCGCTTGGCCACCTTTCACTTCAAAGGCAATAATGCCTCCAAATGCAGATTGTTGTTGTTTAGCTAATTCATGTTGCGGATGACTTGGCAAGCCCGCATAAAAGACCTTATTTATTGCTGGCTGTTGCTCTAACCATTGTGCTAATTCAAGCGCAGCAGATGAATGAGCCTTCATTCGTAATTCTAATGTTTCCAATCCTTTAAGAAAAGTCCAAGCATTAAATGGGCTCATCGTTGGCCCAGCAGTGCGCAAAAAGCCATAGATATCTTCGCCAACACGTTGTGCATCACCTACAACTGCGCCGCCGACACATCGTCCTTGTCCATCAATATATTTAGTGGCGGAATGTACTACTATATCAGCACCTAATACCAAGGGTTGTTGTAAAGCGGGGGTACAAAAACAATTATCAACAATCAATAAACAGTCATGTGCCTTAGCCAAGGCTGATAATGCAGATAGATCTGCAATTTCATTTAATGGATTTGATGGCGTTTCTAAAAATAAGGCTTTTGTATTCGGTTTAATGGCCTGTTGCCAGTCTTCTAGTTCAGTTAGAGCAACATAACCTGTTGTAACGCCAAACTTAGCTAAATATTTGTCAAACAAAACCCGTGTGGTACCAAAAATGCTACGTGATGACACAATATGATCACCAGCAGAGAGTAAACCCATAAAGGTTGATAAAATTGCGGACATACCCGACGACGTAGCTACAGCACATTCGCCTCCTTCTAATGATGCTAGACGTTGTTCAAAAGTGCGGACGGTAGGATTAGTGAACCTTGAATAAATATTACCTGTCTCATCACCAGAAAAGCGCGCAGCAGCTTGCTCTGCACTATCAAACACATAACTTGATGTGGGGAAGATAGGTTCAGATTGCTCACGTTCATTTGTGCGCTGTTGTCCAGCACGAACTGAACGTGTTGCAAAGCCTTTATCGTCATATTCTGTTGTCATGTTATTGCTTACTAATTCTGATGAGCCGCTATTGTAAATTTTCTAGTCATCTGTGACCAGTGTTTTTATTTCTATTAAAGAAATATCATCCGTTGCAGCCGCCTTACCAACAAAGCTAGAAACACTACTTCTAATTTCAGTTAAACGACCCTGATCATCTGTTTCAAGCAACAATAATTGTTCAAAACGTTGCTGTCCAAATAATTCGCCCACTTCATTTTCAGCTTCGGTTAAGCCATCACTAAGCGCATAAATTACATCACCTTTATTTAGATCAATAGTCTGGCAGTGTAATTCACTTTTTGAATATGAAGTCACACCCACAGGAAGATGGCTAGATGATATTCGTTGGCTTATTTCAGCAGAATCATTAACCACGAGTACATCAGGCAAACCTGCATTCCAAATTTGAGCTTGTGTTCGTGTTTCATTAAGATCAATGCCTGCAATACAACAAAAAATACCCGTCGGTAACAGATCATTGAGCTTATCATTTAACTCATTCATCAATATTTCAAGCGGCAAGCCTTTTTTTGCCATTGCACTATGAATAGTTGAAACAGGCACAGCCCCAAGTGCCGCTGGCAAGCCATGACCGGTAAAATCACAAAGAAGAATTCGAATATCACCTGACGGCAAGATGGCGGATAACATCATATCGCCACTAAAGGTACCCATCGGCTCACACCAAGAAGACACTCCAATGATCGTATCATTATTACTCGTCGTGATATTCTCAAAAACATGACGGGCGATACGTTCTTCCTCTTTCAATTGCTCCTGCTGTGCTGTGAGCGATTGTAATGTCTGATTTAACTTGGTTTCTCTCTTTTTACGATGGGTGATATCTCTAATAATGCCGGTATAGAGTGGCGGTGTTATATCCTGCACTTCACTCACTGACAGGCGAAGAGGAAATACACTTCCATCAATACGTTTGCCCTCAACTTCACGAATATGGCCTATAACTTTTTTCTCGCCTGTATTTCGAAAATGTGCCAAGTAGCCGTCATGTTCAGAACTATATGGTTCTGGCATAAGGATCTTAATATTCTTACCAATTACTGACTTTGCAGGATGACCAAACATCGATTCAGCTGCCTTATTAAAAGCCATAATTCGTCCCATGCCGTTGATAGTGATAATAGCATCTACCGTTGAATTCAGGATTGAATCTAGTTGTTTTGTCGTTTCTCGCACACGATTAAACTGCTGGTGAACTAATTTTTTACCTCGCCAGTAAATAGCTAAACTCACCAACAAGACGATAAGCATAGTAAAACCGGTGATCCACCATCTAAGTTGTCGCTCTATATTCTTATCTGAATATATTTTATTGCTTAAAGTTGAAGTTACATTTAAATTCTGTTCTAAATAGGAATCATAGTCCTCTTCTAACAGAGTAGTTAACAAAGTGACCTGTTGAAGAGCTAATGTTTTAGTTCCTATCATCGCCACTAATTCGTTCGTGTTTGCAATAATTTTATCTGCCCAATCACTCATCTTTTTTTGGGTCATACCATTATCTATTTTTACTTGTTCTTCAAGGTGTCTTAACCTATCTTTTATCTTCAGTAACTGATTCACCTTCGTTCGAAATGGTAGTTTAGGAATATCATAATCATAATCAAGGTCAAATGAGCTTAACTCTAGAACTAACTGTCCAATCAATTGATTTTGTTGATGATAGAGACTGAGTAACTTTGTTTCTTTAATTTGTCTATCTTCGTTTCGTTCTTGCAAGTACAGGCCCAGCAATAGAACAAGCCAAACAAGGAGAATAACACTGATGATCCTGGGGGCTAAATTAGGTAATTTTGCATTGACCGTTGCAGTAGCCACATGTTCATCAACGCTTGTTACCATATTTATTAAATCTTTAATACACTAGAATTAGGGGGTATAGAGTCATTTTATACGAAATAATTATTAAAAACAGTAATTAATCGAAAAAATTGACAATTCCGTTAATAATCTCTACTCTGCACGACCTGCTTTAGGTGCCTTAAAACATTATTTTTTTTAAGGATAATCGGGAAGTTGGTGCGTTTTTTACAAATCCAACACTGCCCCCGCAACGGTAATCGAGTTTAACTGCTCTCTTAGCCACTGTGCTTGTCATGGGAAGGCGAACAGTTAAATTACTCGTAAGTCCGGAGACCGGCCTATTGCATTCGACAACCCTATTGCGGCGGGCAATATAGAGCCATCAAAGCTATATTTTTCCGCATACGGTTATTTTTAATTTCTCGATCCCGGGTGGGTATCGAGCATTAACTTAGGTGCAATCATTATGTCTGTTAGACGCTTAGCTATACCCTTTTTAACTTTACCTCTTACTATTTCCACTGCTGTTTTTGCTGAATCATCAACTGAACTTGATACCATGGTTGTAACAACAACAAGAACACCGGTCGCCACGGATAAATTATTATCATCTGTCTCAGTCATTAGCCGTGAAGAAATTGAACGTTACAATTATCAAACTTTGGCAGAAGCGATTAACTCACTTGCTGGTGTTACCATCAGTAATTCTGGTGGGTTAGGAAAGCAAACCTCTTTATTTTTGCGTGGCACAGAGTCGAATCACACTCAAATTATATTAAATGGTGTCAAACTTGCCACCAATGAATTTGGTGCACCTCAACTTGAACATATTCCACTTAATCAGGTTGAACGCATTGAATTAGTACGAGGCCCCCAGTCGACTCTTTATGGCTCCGAGTCTATTGGTGGCACAATCCATATTTTCACTAAAAAAGGTGCTGGCGAGATAACACCCACTATTTCAGTTGGCTATGGCACTCACGACACACGGGAAACAAGCGTTGGTCTATCTGGCGGTAACACCAGTAATTGGTTTAATATCAGTCTTGGCTACAAACAATCAGACGGCTTTAATGCCTGTGATGGTAGAAGTGCAAGCTTATTTATCGGCTGCTTTGCCAATGAACCTGACAAAGATGCCTATCATAATGCTAACACATCATTAGATTTTGGCCACCGTTTCACCAATGGTGCTGAAATAGAACTCTTTAGCTTATATAGCAAAGGACAAGTAGAATTTGATGGCTTTTTCAATGAAACCAACTTTCTTCAGCATACTTATGGCTCAAGTTTAACTTTCAATCTATCACCAATCTGGTCTGTGAAGGCAACACTCAGCCAAGGCCGTGCAGAGGCGGATAATAGTGGTGCATCATCTACTAGTTTTGCTGATAACAAACAAAATAATTTCAGTTTACAAAATGATATTAAGTTGGCTAATAACCATTTGCTAACCATTGGCTATGATTATGAGAATGACAAAATCAATGAATCGGCCGGTTTTACTAAAACAAAAAGGGATAATAATGCCGTATTCGTCCAATTACTTGGTGAGGCAGGCATTCATGATTATCGCATTGCTATAAGAAATGATAACAACCAACAATTTGGTAATTACACAACAGGAAACTTGGCATGGGGGACAAAAATAACTAGTCGCATTCGTGTCTATGCATCTTATGGCACCGCTTTTACAGCGCCTTCTTTAATTGATTTGTATAACCCAGACTCTTTTGGTTTTACTACTAGTAATCCTAACCTAGATCCAGAACGTTCTAAAAGTTATGAAATTGGCATTTCTGGTGAACAATCTACGATCAATTGGTCAGCTAATCTCTTTCAAACAAAAATTAAGGATTTGATTGCATTAGATTCTGCTTTTGTACCTCAAAATATTTCAAAAGCTAAGATTAAAGGCTTTGAATTACAGGCATCCACCCAAATTGCAGGTATCCACTTAGATGGCCAATATTCTTTCGTCAATCCAAAAGATAAAAGTGGCGGTACAAATGATGGCAATATCTTGGCTAGACGGGCAAAACACAGCTTTACATTCAACGCAAACAAATCGTTCGGCAAATTTAGCCTTGCCAGCAAGGTCTTTGTATCTGGTCACCGATTTGATAATGCTGCCAATACAAGAAAAATTGCTGGCTTTACAACCGTTGATTTAGTAGGTGCATATCAAATAAGCAATAGCACAAATCTACAGTTGAAAATATCAAACCTGTTTGATGAAAAATATGAAACCATTTCAGGCTATAATTCTGATGGTGCCAATTTCTTTTTATCTGTAAATTATAGACCTTAAAATATAAATAATGATAAAGTGGGTTTATCCCACTTTATCATTTTTTCCTATGACACAATCCCAACGCCACCTACAACGCATGAAACGACAAAAGGCTGTCGTTGACAACACGATCGAACAAGCTGATAAAGATAAAGGTCTATTACTTGTCATTACCGGTAATGGCAAAGGTAAAAGCTCCTCTGGCTTTGGTATGGTCGCGCGTGCTTTGGGTCATGATATGCGAGTAGCTGTTGTGCAATTTATCAAAGGTGCTTGTAGCACAGGCGAAGAAACTTTTTTTCGTCGTTTATCTGAACAGGTCGAATATCACGTTGTCGGAGATGGTTTTACTTGGGACACGCAGAATCTTCAACAAGATATTGCCTCAGCCAAAGCTGGTTGGAAAATATGCAAAAAGATTTTAAGTAATCCTGATATTGACCTTGTATTATTGGATGAACTCAATATCGTGCTTAAAATGAACTATTTGGATACCAAACAAGTATTAGCTGATATTGCTGCCCGACCAGCCATGCAACATATTATTATTACTGGCCGTGGCGCACCAGAAGCTGTTATTAAAGCTGCTGACACGGTAAGTCGAATTGATGATGTTAAACATGCCTTCCGTGATGGTATTCGTGCTCAAAAAGGCATTGAGCTATAAAATAACACACTGTCATAAAACAGTAACACTTACCCACATTTCCTGTGGATAAGTCTGTGTTTAACTTTTAGATTTCACTAGAAAGACGCGCTATAGTTACAGCTAAGGTAGAATGGTTTATTTTTAACCACTCTTTATTTT
>CAYSGK010000129.1:0-6155 GCA_964430395.1 uncultured Methylophaga sp. | reverse complement strand
TTTTAAAGTTTTATGCTGAACCATCTTATTTCCCTTTATCATGTTTGTCATAAAACCGAAACTTATCGTATACGGGCGATCGGTGCAAGCATTAGTAAAGAATTATTTACGCTTATATAGGAGATCCCATACTCCGTGTCCTAAATTAAGACCTCGCTGTTCAAACTTGGTCAGTGGGCGGTAATCAGGCCTATCGATATATGTGTCGTCATCTGAGCAGTTATCGAATAGCTTATTATTTGATAAATCATCTAACATTTGCTCTGCATAATTTTGCCAATCTGTAGCCATATGTAAGTGACCACCGGATTTGATTTTTTCTGTGAGGAGATCCACAAATGCGGGCTGAATGATGCGTCGCTTATTATGCCTTTTTTTATGCCAAGGATCAGGAAAAAAAAGTTGAACACGATCTAGCGTGTTATTGCTAATACGATGTTTTAATAATTCGACAGCATCCGTGCATACGACACGTAAATTAGATAAACCATGTTCGTCAATGCCTTTAAGTAATTGCCCAACGCCAGGGCGATGTACTTCCACACCGAGAAAATCCTGATCTGCTTGATTGATGGCCATTTGAATTAATGAAGCGCCATTACCAAAACCAATTTCTAAAACTTTGGGTGCATCTCGACCAAATATTTCGTTGAGATCGAGTAATGAATCTCCTTCATCAATGGCAAAATCTGCCCAAAGAGTATCGATTGCGCGTTGTTGCCCTGGTGTTAAGCGTCCTTCTCGGCGAACGAAACTACGCACGGTTCGTAAAGGTTTATTTTCGGTCATAAGGTGAAAGCTTGCAATTTCAAAGAATTATTTAGTGCGTGATCATACCTTAAGTTCTAAAGAATAATAGCAACAAATTCTAATGTGATGGTATTAAATAGTTTAGGACTTTCTCAGATTTAGTAACGTGTGCGCACCCGTCAGGTAATGGTTTTGCCTTTTTAGTGACAGTTGTTTTCACGGGCTATACTGAAATTAAGGCCTTTATTTGAAACAAGTGAATTATAGAAAACTGTATTATTTTCATCCTTAGTGATTGTTCCACAAGTGATTTTTATTTATTAGGTATTGATTTTAGCCTGTGTAGGCTACCTGTTTAGGTAAACTATCCGTGCGAAAAGTCATGTTTCGCGGTAGAATTAAAGGTCATAAAAACTATCCAAAATACGGTTTAATTCAACTTAAACCGTACAAAAATTTAACTTTGTATAACAAAAACAAAGTATTAAGAGAGAAAGAGAATATGGTTCATCCAGTATTAGAAGCGGTAACTGACGATATAATTAAGCGTAGTAAAGAAACACGGGCAATCTACCTAGCGCGCGTCGATGTAGCAGTAGAACAAGGCCCGCATCGTTCTCAATTAGCCTGTGGTAATTTAGTGCATGGCTTTGCCGCGTGTTCTGCGGCTGAGAAGACTGATTTATCAGGTAATGTTAAAGCGAATATCGGCATCATTTCAGCTTATAACGATATGTTGTCAGCGCATCAACCTTATGTAGACTATCCTGATGTTATTAAAAAGGCAGCGGCGGCGGCAGGCGGTGTTGCCCAATTTGCAGGCGGTGTTCCCGCTATGTGTGATGGGGTTACACAAGGCCAGTCAGGCATGGAATTATCCTTGTTTAGTCGTGATGTTATTGCAATGTCGGCAGCTATTGGCTTAAGCCACAATATGTTTGATGGTGCCTTATTCTTGGGTATTTGCGACAAAATCGTACCTGGATTATTAATTTCAGCGCTAAGTTTTGGGCATTTACCGGCCGTATTTGTGCCAGGTGGTCCAATGCCGAGTGGTTTGCCAAACAAAGAAAAAGTACGTATTCGTCAACTTTATGCAGAAGGTAAGGTGGGACGTGACGCACTTTTAAAAGCTGAATCAGATTCTTATCATAGCCCGGGCACATGTACATTTTATGGTACAGCGAACAGTAATCAAATGATGGTTGAAATGATGGGGCTTCATTTACCTGGCAGCTCATTTGTGAACCCAGGCACACCATTGCGTAAAGCGTTAACACAAAGCGCAACAGAACAAGTGTTGAAATATACGGCGATGGGCGATGACTTCCGCCCATTTGGTTATGTGATCAACGAGAAAGCCATCGTCAATGCAATTGTTGGTTTAATGGCGACCGGTGGTTCAACCAACCATACCATGCATTTGATTGCGGTTGCACGTGCGGCGGGTATTATCGTTAATTGGGATGATTACGATAAGATCACTAAAATTATTCCATTACTTACGCGGATCTATCCTAATGGCGATGCAGATATTAATCATTTCCAAGCGGCCGGAGGCATGGCTGTATTAATTGGTGAATTATTAAAACATGGCTTAATGCATGAAGATCTTATAACTGTTGCGCCAACACGTGGCATGAGTAGTTATACACAAGAACCGAAGCTTGTTGACAACAAGCTTATATGGCAAGAAGGTCCTGAAAATTCATTAGATGATCAGGTTATTGGAACAATTAAAAAACCATTCTCAAGTACCGGTGGACTGCATCTAATTCAGGGTAATCTAGGCCGCGGTATGTCTAAAATTTCTGCGGTGGCAGAAGAGCATCAAGTGGTTGAAGCACCAGCAATGGTCTTTGATGATCAAGATGATGTGGTGGCCGCATTTGATCGTGGAGAAATGGAAAAAGATTTAATTGTAGTCTTGCGATTCCAAGGCCCGAAAGCGAACGGTATGCCGGAATTGCATAAATTGACACCGTTATTAGGTTCACTACAAGATAAAGGTTTTAAAGTTGCAATTATCACCGATGGTCGTATGTCAGGCGCATCAGGTAAAGTACCTTCTGCGATTCATATGTGTCCAGAATGTGAAATAGGCGGGCCGCTTACACGTGTGCGTACCGGCGATATGATTTACCTGAATACTCAAACAGGTCGTTTAAATATTCAAATCGATAATGATACCTTTGAAAACCGCACACAATGTATTAAAGGTAGCATCGACCATCATTACGGCATGGGTAGAGAATTATTTGATAGCTTCCGCCGAGGTGTTTCATCAGCAGAAACAGGTGCGATCAATATGTTTAATAATGATGAAATCTAAACAAACTTATAGTAATTAACAAAAATTTTGGAATAAAAAAACAATGAGCAAAACAATTAAAGAAATAATGAGTTCATCACCGATTGTCCCCGTGATGGTCATTAATAATGTTGAGCATGCTGTGCCTTTAGCAAAAGCATTAGTAAAAGGCGGAATTACCGTTTTAGAAATCACATTACGTACTGAAGCAGCTTTAGAATCAATTACACGCATTAAAGCTGAAGTTCCAGATGCGATTGTAGGCGCGGGTACTATTATTAATATTGATACGTTGAATAAAGCGATTGCTGCGGGTGCAGAATTTATTGTCAGCCCCGGTACAACAGATAAAATGATTGATGCGGCTATTGCCTCAGGTGTTCCATTATTACCGGGTGTTGCAAATCCAAGTGAAGCCATGCGTTTATTAGAAAAAGGCATTACTGAAATGAAATTCTTTCCTGCTGAAGCAGCAGGCGGCATTCCTATGTTGAAATCAATTGGCGCGCCGATCCCTCAAATTACATTTTGCCCAACAGGTGGCGTGAACCAGAAGAACGTGAAAGACTATTACAATCTACCAAATGTGGCTTGTGTGGGTGGTTCTTGGATGTGTGCAGCTAATCTTGTAGATGCTGAAAACTGGGATGAAATTACTCGTTTATCTGCTGAAGCAATCCAGTTAGCAACTGCATAATCTAAACTCTAAATAAGTATCGTTATTCCCACTAAAAGCATGCGGGAATAACGAATCTTTTTATTAGGTTAAACTAATACTTGGCGTTGTAACCAATCGTTAATAAGCGCTCTAGCACCCTCAATAACGATCTGTAGATTAGGATGTTGTAACTCTTGCGCGATTTGTTCAGCGGCTACTTGCCCAGTTAAACCTTCATTTAATAAATCTATAAGACGAGCGCTAACAGGGTTTAATTCTAAAAATACAATTTCATCGTCAGCTGCTCGATAAACTAATAAATAAATAGGTTGCTCGTTTGCTTGGCTTGGCTGAAAGTCAGGGTCAATCTGATGGACGGGAAATTGATAAGCCAATGACCAAGCAAGAGGGGATAGTTTTAGAGGTAAATCTAAAACATCTTCATCATCAGTGATAATAGGCTCAACATCAGTATCGAGTATACTTAGTGCAAGCTCAACCCATTCGTAATGCGCCAGCTCCTTAATAAAAACAGGATCTTGAGATAGATCTCGCTCATTCTCGATATAGGCTAAAAACTCACGGGATATTTCATGAAATATAGGTGTTTTACAGCGGTGTTTGACCAAAAAGTCACGAACCATGGCATGCCAATTTTGATCAGATGTGATCTTTTTTAATACCGGGAAACCACTGGCAATAAAACCTTCAACATTATTATAAAAAAGCTCACGATATATATCCATTCGCCGTGTTTCAACATCATCAGGTGCAGGGCTATTTTCAGGATCACGAATATTGCCTGCAAATCGAAATTGGGTTTCAATAAAACTAGGCTGTAGCGACATCAGATTGCACCTGAACTGATTGGTAATGCTTGATTTGATCGACTTCTTGTAGTAAATCGCTAACAGAAGGAATATTAAAATCACGTTCTAACAAAGTGGGTATAACACCGTGATATTGATATGTCTTTTCCAATAATTGCCAGACAGGATCAATGATATCCGCACCGTGCGTATCAATTTTTAGATCATCAGCTTCATCATAATGACCAGCAATATGTATATAGGCTATACGATTGCTGTCTACGGCTTTCATATAACTTTCAGCATCATAATTATGGTTGATGCTATTTACATAAATATTATTCACATCTAATAATAAATCACAATCGGCTTGCTCGATGACAGCATTGAGAAAATCAATTTCGGTCATTTCTTGGCCCGGAGCGGCATAATACGATACATTTTCCATCACGATACGGCGCTCTAAAATATCTTGTACACGTTGAATACGTTGAGCAACATGTGTGACTGCTTCTTCAGTAAACGGAATAGGCATCAAATCATAAAGATGACCATCGTCACTGCAATAGCTTAAATGCTCGCTATAGCATCGAATATTATGCTTATCTAGAAATTTTTTTAATTGAATAAGAAAATGCTCATCTAATGGGGAAGGGCTACCAATTGATAATGATAAACCATGGCAAACTACAGGGTAACGCGCAGCTATTTGAGTAAACTTTTTCCCTAAAACACCACCAATTTTCATCCAGTTTTCAGGAGCAACTTCAAGAAAATCAGCAGGCTTATGGTCTAGAGCCATAAACTCATCCATAAAACTACGGCGCAAGCCTAAACCTGCACCCGATACGGGACAAGAATCTGTATTCATTATTCCATCTCTATTATTGTGGTTATACCGAATATGACTACTAAAAATACGGAATGTTACACCTTATTTTGAATTGATTTCAAATATTGTGCGGTCCACACCGACATTGCCCGTTTTCTGGTCAATAATATAAGCAATAACTTTGTAATGACCTGCATCTTCGATCTTAGTTTCTCCAGAAAAGATAGCGACAGGTCCTGTAAAAGGAAGATCGACTTCTGTGATTTTCTCACCATCACGCATAATGATTGCTTTTGCTTCAAAATTACGTGGATTCCACTGCGTACTATGTGAAATTTTACAACCACAAAGCATGGCGCTACTAGCAAATATTTGCACAATGCCGCCTTCCATTACACTTGTCCAAGTGTCGATAATAAAGCCAGGCATATTTAATATAAGGCCATCGCCCATAATATCTTTGCCAGGAATAACCCACGAGGTAACACTTGCTTCTTGCAATGATTGGCGATAGGCATAAGGCCCAAACACCGTGAATTTTAGTAAACGAGGGCTAGAAATATCAACCTTAGCAACAAAACCTGCTGTGTTTTCATCTGTTATCGATTGTCCTCTGCTAATGGGGTTTTTAATAATCGTATCGGTACTTCCTGTACCACCTCGAATCCAACCTGTATCAAGGATCTCATTTGTTTCTGCATCAGTAACAACAACACGTAGGCCGCCTACGCTTGAACCAATAAATTTGGCATCAACCGCTTTAGCGCGAATTGTGATTTGAGTTTCAACGGCAAA
>CAYSGK010000128.1:0-6180 GCA_964430395.1 uncultured Methylophaga sp. | reverse complement strand
GGCGAATTTGATTATCGAGATAGATTGCACCTAAGCCCATTAAGATGATCACTACGAGCATTAGCTTGAGTAGAAGTTTGAATAATTTTTTCTTTAAGCTAGGCTTAACTTCCTTTTTCTTGCGCCGTGCCCGTTTTGGAGTTTTCTTCTTTACCATTTTTATGCATTGATCTCTAATTATATTTGCTTGCTAGCAATAAATGTATGAATATAGATGCCTATTGAACCAATAAGTTCAGATAATTCATATGGTTATTCTAAACCACCCCTAGAACAGGTCTATTGACTTTAAGCCTATTATAGTCGATTATAGATAGACAAGGCTTTGAATAGGTACACGAAATGGATTCAAATACGCATATTCTAATCATTGATGACGTCGTCGATAATATTCAAATCGCAATGAATATTATGAAAGAAGACGGCTATAGCTTTTCTTTTGCGACACAAGGTGCGGAAGCCTTAGCATTAATTGAGCAAACATCGGTTCAATTTGACTTGATCCTGCTTGATATTATGATGCCGGGCATAGATGGATTTGGTGTTTGCCAAATGCTCAAAGGTGATCCTCGCACTCAAGATATTCCTATTATATTTTTAACCGCCAAAGTAGATATTGACTCCATTGCCAAAGGCTTCGCTCTCGGTGCCGTAGATTATATTACCAAACCGTTCCACGCTGAAGAATTGCTTGCTAGAGTGCGTACACACTTACAACTCTATCATGCCAAAAAACTGCTACAGGCCAATAATATTGCCTTAGAAACGAAGGTACAATATGAGCATAGAAGACTGCTAACAGAACTTGAAGACAGTCAAAAACAAATGCTTTGGATATTAGCTGAATTAATGGAAGCTACATCTGATGAAACCGGTAAGCATATTCACCGAGTATCAGAAACATCATCATTGTTAGCACAGTACCACCCCACCTTAGGCGATGAAGATGTTGACTTGCTGTTCCATGCTTCCGCCATGCACGACATCGGAAAAATGACCGTACCCCACAAGATTCTCCACAAGCCCGGTAAATATACTGAAGAAGAATTTGTAGCAATGAAAGCCCATACGACTAATGCTTATAATCTGCTTAAAGGTTCTCAACGAAAATTAATTCAAGCCGCCGCCGTTATTGCCCACGAGCATCATGAAAAGTGGGATGGCAAAGGCTATCCTCGCCAACTGAAGGGTGAAAACATTCATATTTATGGCCGTATTGTTGCTCTTGCGGATGTATTTGATGCTTTGACACATAATCGCTGTTACAAAGAGGCTTGGGAGATTAATCATGTTATTGACTATATTAAAGAGCATAGTGGCACACAATTTGACCCTGAACTAGTCGATATTTTTATGGCTCATCTAGATGAATTCAAACAAATTTCCCAGCTAAAATAGATTTCTATATTTCTAATGTTGATAGACAGCTTACGTCTAGTAGTTTTCATCTTTCTTCTTTATGTCACACCACTCTATGCTAGCGATAATACCGTAACGTTAACCTCTGATGAACAAAATTGGATTCTAAACCATCCTTACGTTTCTGTGGGCGGCGAACCCGACTGGGCACCTTTTGACTTTGTAGATAACAACGGTGTGTATAGTGGCTTTGCGAACGATTATTTAAATCTAATCGCGCAGAAGACTGGCCTCACTTTTAAGGTAACAATTAATCAATGGAGCCAAAACCTACAAGATCTTCGTGATAAAAAAGTTGATCTTCTTAGTGCTGCCTACTACACAGATGATCGCGCTAAGTATATGAACTTCTCAGCACCCTATATTGAAGCCTTGGATTATTTCTTTATCCGCAATGACCTAGAAGTAAAAACCTTAAAAGATTTAAACGGCATGCGGGTCGCAATACCTAAAGGTTTTGCGAATATAGCAACGTTAAAGAACCAGTTCCCAGAAATCCAAATTATTACTGTTAACACGTTTGGTGAGGCGATAGATGCCGTTTTAGAAAACCATGCCGATATGCTTTATGATAATTATGCTGCCCTCGTATATACCTTTAAAAAAGAAGGCATTAACACTATCATCCCTTTTAAGTCGACCCGAAACCTCATCGGCAATAACCCCATTCATATTATTACACGAAAAGGGGCACCTGAGTTAGCCTCTATTATTCAAAAGGGGCTTAATGCTATTTCAGCAGAGGAAAAACAGGCTATTTATAACAAATGGCTGGGATCGTCGGCTGATATGACTGATACCAAAAAATTAGCGTTAAGCTCATCTGAACAACAATGGTTGAGTGAGCACAAGATTATTCGCTTTGCCGGAGACCCTAATTGGCTACCATATGAGGCATTTGATCAACAGGGTCACTATGTCGGTATTGTTGCCGATTATTTAAAAATAATAGAGCAAAAGCTCGGCATCAAACTAGAGATCATTCAAACAAAAACATGGCTGGAATCCGTCAATAAAGTTAAACAGGGTGAAATTAATATCTTGTCTGAATCGAGTGATTCAGATTTGCAATCATTACTTCATTTTACAAAAGACTATATTTCGAGCCCCATCGTAATTGTGATGCAAAATGACCAGAGTTATGTTGAAAATATTAATCAGATAAAACACCTAAAAATAGCTGTAATTAAAGACTATGGTTATGTTCCTGAGATTATAAAAAAATACCCTCGCCTTAATCTGCATTATGTTGAATCGATTCAAGAAGGGCTAGCTGCGGTAGCAACAGGAAAAGTTGATGCCTTGTTAGCCACCTTAGCACAGGCAAGTTATCATATATCTGAGTTAGGAATAAATAATATTCGTATCGTTGGGAAAACTGAATTCACCACCAAGCTGGCTTTTGGAATGACTAAAGAATTTACCCCGTTAATACCCTTATTCAATCGGGCACTTCACTCCATTAGCCCAAATGAAAAGCAAGCTATTTTTGATAACTGGGGTAAAGACAAATTTGTTGACAGAGCAGATTATAGCTGGCTTGCCAAAGTTATCGGAGCTTTATTATTATTTATGCTTCTGATGCTTTATTGGAATAGAAAGCTGGCAAAAGAAATGGCATTGAGAGCAGAGGTTGAGCAACAAACTAAGATGTTGATCAATTCTATCCCTATCCAAATTGTCGTCACATCGTTTGATGGCCAATTGTTAACGGCAAACCCAAAAGCATTAAACGATTACAAACTGCATAAAGATGAATTGGATCAATATAACATCCTAGAATTCTATGCCAATATGCATGATCGTAAAGAAATCATTGCTGAACTTAAAGAGCATGCCAAAATTGAACAAAAAATTGTTTCTATGAGACAACCTGATGGCGCCATTCACTCAATGATGGTATCCACCATGCCCATTAAATACCAAAAGCAACCTGCCCTATTGAATATTGCTATTAACATGACAGAACGCCTTGAGATGGAAGCGGCATTAAAAGTGGCAAAAAACCACGCTGTAGCAGCAACTCAAGCCAAATCAGAATTTCTCGCTAATATGAGCCATGAAATCCGCACACCAATGAATGCTATTATCGGTTTCACTGAGTTATTAAATGAGCAAATCGAAGAGCCTAAACTTAAATCATTTGTTAAAACGATTCAGTCTGCGGGTAATAATTTACTCACACTGATCAATGATATTTTAGACTTGTCCAAAATAGAAGCGGGTAAGCTAAAGCTTGAAAAAACACCCTGCAATCCTCATGACTTATTTACTGAAGTAGCTAATATTTTCATGTTGAAAATGCAAGAAAAAAATATTGATTTTATACTTGATATCGACCCTAATATTCCTCAAAGCCTCTATCTCGATGCCACCCGTCTTCGTCAAGTTTTGTTAAATTTAGTTGGCAATGCAGTCAAGTTTACAGAAAGCGGCGTTATTCGGATAAAAGCACGTACTGACAATGAAAATAAAATCAGTAGCAAGCTTGATTTATTGATTGATATTGAAGATAGCGGTATCGGCATTGCTGAAGATCAACAAGCTATTATTTTCCAAGAGTTTGGGCAATCTGAAGGGCAAAGTGTTAGTCAATATGGTGGAACCGGCTTAGGTTTACCAATCAGCCAACGCCTAGTCGAAATGATGGGAGGACAATTGCTGCTACAAAGTGAGTTAGGGGTTGGCTCAACATTTACTATTAAATTAACAGCCTTAGATGTCACCTCTTTATCCGTAGAAGCTGAATTAGAAACACCTAAAAGCAAGGCACAAATAGAATTTAAACCTGCAAACATTCTAATTGCTGACGATGTACTTGATAACCAAAACTTGTTGCTGGCTCATTTTGCTGATACGGCATTAACAACGGTCGTTGCTGAAAATGGTTTAGAAGCTGTTGAACTTGCCAAAAAGACCTCTTTTGAATTAATTCTAATGGATATTAGAATGCCCATTATGAATGGGTATGAAGCGGCAGAACAAATAAAATCCTTTTCAAATATCCCCATCATTGCTTTAACTGCATCTGTTATGACAGATGATTTTGAGCACAAGAAAAGTGATAACTTTGATGGCTACTTACGCAAGCCGGTACTCAGGGCTGATTTAATAAGTGAATCATGCAAGTTCCTGGCTTATAACGAAAAAGAGTTCGAAGAAAATCAACAAGAAACCCTCTCTTTAAGCGCTAACGAAAAACCACAACTTCCCGATGCAGTAGAAGCTTTAGAGAAGCTAAGTTCACTTTATGATGCCGGCGTAAAAAGCAATAATATTTCAGATATTAAACAATTTTCTATTGCGCTTTCGGCTATAGTAAAACTGCATCCTATCTCTCTTATTACGGGATATTCTGCTCAATTAGAACAAGCCGTAGATAGCTTTGATATTGCTGCGATTAAGCTGGCACTTAATGCTTATCCCGAATTGATTGCACAGCTAGAATCCTTAGTTGAATAAGATGCGCAAGACTTTAAAGCTTCATCCTCAAACACCGTTGATTTTTATCATCGTCAAGTGGCCCAGTTAAACAGATACTTTTACCGTCATCCGAATAAAATGCCGTGCCGCCTTTTTCATAATATGGGTTCTGGATATAACCCAGATCACTTGGTAACGTTTCTTTGTTCACTGTTTGATTGAAAATGGCGATTTTGGCATTGAGATCAAATAGTCTTGCTATATATTGGCCGTAATAAGGGTTGGAAATATCATTAAGAATAGAACCAACAGGATTTCGTATAGAGGAAAACTTGGATGTTAAAAATTCTTTTTTATTCAGCACCTCAGGTGTAAAGTTCACTTGCTCTAAGCGGGAGTGTGCAATAACTTTTTTATAAAACCAATATTGTTCATTTATTGACATATTGGGTTTATAAATAGTCCTAGTTGACCAACTTGGTATATATGACTCAATAAAGGTTTTACGTGCAAAAAAATTAGGGTTTTTATCTAAGCTAACAAATAAATCATAGTTCATTGCAAACTCCCGCGACATAACAATGTTAAAATCCCGTTCAGCTAATGAAATAGAAGATAGACGCAGACTACCATCAAGAATAGGATGTTCTTGATGATTTAATAACGATAACCCATCAAGAAGATCAGAAATAATCGCGGCATAAATCATTTTCCCGATAAGGCTGTCTGCACTTTCTAATTTTTGGCGCAACATTAAAATATTACTCATAATGATTTTAATGCCTTGTTTAGGTTGAGCTGTTCTGCCAATGTTAATCGCCTTTAAAATAACAAGTGTATTTGCCTTTGTTAAAAAAGCGAACGGAGGGTGAGGCTCGGTCATCATTGGTTTTACTAAGGAAGCGTAATCATCCATATTCATAAATGTCTGGTAGCGGTTAAGTAAGGTGCCATTATCTTGAAGTGCTGATTCAATATCATGCCTATTTGTAAAAATAGTCTTCCAACACTCTACATCCTTGCGATTACAAAACAATTCTCCTTGAGGCAAAGCCAGTTTTTTATCTTCAGGGTAACCTTCAGCCCTAAACGATTCATCACCAAGTCGATCTTCTTCGGCCTGTTGCATCGAAGCAAAAAGTCGCTGACCTACTGTTAACGGATCTTCACCTTCAGCAGCCTCAATTCCTAATAGGTATAGATAGGCCTCACTACTTTCAGCTGGTTTAGCTTGCTCTAAAAAAGTCGCTATATCAGGATCCAACTCATCATCTATTTGCAACAACAATACAGCTACAACACCAAATAAAAGAATGCCAATCAATATCTTTTTAAACA
>CAYSGK010000127.1:0-6182 GCA_964430395.1 uncultured Methylophaga sp. | reverse complement strand
CTCATGCCATTATCTCCTGTAAATGAAAGTGGAAGGGGCCAAGTTTACCGCCATAGTTCCCGGCACTAATACGTTTGATACCATTCTCCGCACCTAAATCACACACAGCTTGTATACCCACCCGCATCGCTTTATCAATATCTTCTTTTGTTAAACCATCAATTACAATTTCCATTACCGACTCAATTTCTGGTGAACATTCTGTTTTTGTTTGCCCCTTTAAGGTTGGGCAAAAAGCATCATTGGTTGAAGCATTTAAGGCCTTAAATTTTGATCCCACTTTTGAACCTGATCGCACCACACCGCCAGGAAAAGGCATAATCACATTAGGTATCTTCCGCATTTCTTCAATCGCAGCTTCACAGGCTGTTAATGCTTGTGCCTGAGATTCTGCTAAGACCAGAAAATTACCGCCACCCACTGACGCTTGCACGCCTGCTTTTTCTTGCGTTAAAAACTCACCATCCATCACTGGGATCCGCCAATAACGTTTTCCATCAATGACTTTTGAAATCTGGAACCCGTCTCCAAAATAGCGTAGGTTTTGACCTAAAGCCATTTCAGTATCGCCTTCCAAACCAGAAAACAAGGCTGACGTAGGCGATGTAAGCACACACTGACCGGCTCGCGTTTCAACTTGTTTTGCCAGGCCTTTTCCGCCCATTGCAAAAATCAAAATTGATACGCCTGGCCGTCCATCGGGTGTTTCACTGGGATCCAGTTCACGCTCAATACCTGCCTCACAACCACAGGCAATAACAGAGGTTGCAAACCCAGTAAACGCCTGAGCTGAAATCATCGCCCATTTTGCATTAAGTGCTGTAATAATCAGCCGTGTGCCTTTCATCGGAAACGCTTCGGCAAAGGTTTCATCAATTGTTACGCCGTTGATAATCATATTTTGCCTCCTGCATGTAGCGGCTGAATCGTTAAGCTACCGCGTCCATCATCCACAATTTCATCATCGCTAATTTTAAAGTTAGCCATTTTTTGAGTGTGATATTTATCAAAATACGGCTGTAATGATTTCTCAATGCTCATATCATATTCAGGTTGAACCACATGAGTTGTGCCCCATGTTACCTCCGTCAATTCGCCATCTTTAACTACTACGGTTCCGTCTTTAAATACATAATCAGGTGTGCTGAACATTTTTTCACGATCATCATTATCGGTATAAATAGTAATATCTGCTGCGCCGCCTACACCTAAATGACCGCGATCAGCTAAACCAACTAATTTTGCCGCTCCAGCACGAGTCATAATTGCAATATCATAAAGAGAATATTCACGATCAAGTGAAGCTAAATGGCTGGATTTCTGTGCTTCAGGATGCAAGGTCGATAAAATACCGTCTCGGAATGTCTTATCCATCAATAGTTTGATTAAATGTGGATAGCTGGTGAAAGGTGCACCATTAGGATGATCGGTTGTTAAAAATACGCGCCAAGGATCGTCGGCCATCAAAAAGGTTTCAAGGCCTATAGACCACTGCAAAGCATTCACAAAACTTTGATCTTTATATTTAAACGGTAAAACACCACAACCGGCATCACATTCAATGTCCATACAGACCCATTTATTAGGATGGGCATGTGAATGAGCCGCATGTTGGCGCATATTATCGCCAGATGCTGTGACGGTTTGACCAAATAAAATCTGGCCAACATCAATACTGATATTAGGGTGTTTTTTAAGCATTTCAGCAATTTCTGCTGCACCAGAAGAAAATTTAAAATCACCTTCAGTGCCATAACTATGAAACTGAATATGTGTTAAGTGCATGGGCAAACCATTCATGCCTTCAATCGTATCCAGTGTGGTGTCTTTATTGCCTGGCACACCTAAATTACAGCCATGAACATGTAAAGGATGCGGTACACCTAACTCTTTTACTGCTGTTGCTAACCTTAATAAAATATCGCGAGGTGTCACCCCATAATAGTCATTTTTCTCATCCAAATCCAATTTACGTTGATTAAATTTGAAAGCGTTAATGCCGCCCGGATTGACCACTTTTATACCAATGGCATGGCTGTGTTTTATTGTCCAAGCTACATAATTATTAATTGCTTCTTGATCTTCATTAGCGGCCATCATCCTCAGTAGAAAGTCATCACTTCCTAACATGGCATAGCCACCTTTATCGATAATGGGTGTATCCGCCATTTCCATATGCGCCTGACGTGCATTGACTGGCAAAATAGCTGGCTCGAAAACAGATGTATACCCCATTTCAGCATAACGGTAACCGGTTGTTAATGTGCTCGGTGCGGCATGACCACAACCACTACGCATTAACTCTGTTCGCGCTATCACATCGGCAGCATGATCCTCTGGCAACAAGGTTCGAGCAATATTAACCTTACCTCCACCAATATGTGAATGCATATCAATGGCTCCGGCCATCACTACCTTGCCACGGACATCAATTTCTTTATCGACACTTTCATCAGCTCGCTTAGCAACAATACGTCCATCACGGATATAAATATCTTTAACTTCATTATTAATACTATTGGCCGGATCGTAAATTCTGCCGCCTGTTAGTTTTGTTAACATTATTCTGGTAGCTCCTACAATTCTGCTTCAACAGAGGTAAGCACATCAAATGTACTTGGCAAACCACTGTCACGTAATTTTCTTAATGGTACCGACACCACGTTATCACAACGAAAAGCCCGGCCAGCATGATCAATTCCAGGTGTACCTACAGGAATAAACACCTCCGGCTCTTGCTCAAAAGTCATGCCTGATCGACCTAAGACTATGGTTGCTGCTGTATTAGATGATGGCGGAGTCCTATCTATATTAAAACTTGAAATCCATAACAATACATCTACCTCATTATCTTGCAACATTCTATTGGTATCAAAAAGATAGGGATCATAATCTGGATAGCCTTGATTAAAACTTGTTCGAACGGGATAACCAGATTGCCAACCACATACTTGGTTTGCGGTCATCCCTCCGTCTTTTCCACCCAAAGGCAAACCACTTGATCGTGTTGTTTCATTTAGATCTTTAATCATTTCACAGAGTGTTTGCACTGTAGCCTCTGCATGATCAAAAGCTAATTCACCTGCAGCCCATGTCACCACTGAATATTTGGCTTGTTTAAGTTGCTCCGCTAGCATTGTTAAATCATTGATAGCAATACCGCCAACCTGTTTCGCCTGTACCATTTTGCCATTCACTAAGGCTCGTAAAACCGATAACACCTCTGGTAAATCAGCATCATTACAAGCTAATATTTGCGCCTGCTTGCCTTTAGGTGATGTTGATGCTTGTCCTGAAGGTCTTTTTCCAAGATAAACCACTTGCCGTGATTCAATATCTTGCTTAAACATGCTTTCTTTATTCCATACCATCCGCTCAAAAAACCGAGGAAAACCCGCTTCAATATCACTGCCTACTACTAATAATAAATCAACGCGGTTTTTAACTTCCGTCAATGTCGTAATCATCCAGCCAGTATCTTGCAAAACCAAAACATTTCTAAAATGCGCCGCTGAATCCATATTATCAATGGTCGCTCGACTTTTATCCGCCAAAGCCATCGCCGATCTAGCACCATTTAAATCGGTTGCCATTCCACCAATTACTGGCTGTTTACTGTCTCGTAATAGATCAGCAATATGTGTTATTGCCTCTTGCAAAGATACTTCCTTACCTTTCACTCTAGGCGATGTATCAGTTATCGGTGTTTCAAAGCCTTTCTTAGTTACCGCATCGCCATTTTCAATAATGGATACACTATTACCTTCAACTTTGATCGTTAAATCATCAGAAGCAATACCACAAAATGGGCTAGATACTTCTTGCCAAACGCCTGCTTCGGTTTTTCCTGTCATTTCTAAACCCTTAATCGTACTTGATATATTTAAATCGTGGATCAGTCGGTGTGCCTTCGAACGGGCTATCTTCAATTTCACCCGGTTGCCACTGCACCACTTCTTCTATTTTTTTAGCTAACTCAAAATCTTTATCTGTAATCCCTTTAGCGCTATGTGTTGTTAATTTCACGACCACAAATGCATAAGATGCTGAAATATCAGGATGATGCCATGCCGCTTCTGCTAAATGGCCGACCGTATTAATCACCATTAATGTGCCTTTCCAGCCACTGGTTTTATATTTACGCCTGATCCAGCCATTTTCATAATACCAATGCGGCAATTCTAACGTTAATTTTTTAGCGATTTCTGTTTTTGAATACGTTTTTTCATTAATTGCTGACATAAAAACTCAACTTTTATCTATTAAAGTTTGAGCATACTCTAATTGCTGTCTTCTAACCATGCTTTGCTTTCATTAATAGCGACTCAATTTTATTTTGTTTTAATTGTTTTTGTAGTTTATCGGCCTTATCCCGACCAATAATAGGACCGACCTGCACGCGATGCCATGTATCTTTATTGTCGATAGTAACGGTTTGCACTTTCGATTCTATCCCTAATAATGCTAATCGTGCTCGATATGAATCGGCATCGCTCGCTTTTCTAAATGATCCTACTTGTAACATATAACTGACTTTATCATGTGAATCAGCCGTTGTTGTATGAGGTGACGTTACTATCGGTGTAGTAGATTTTTGGGGTGTATCTACCACCACTTCCATTTCAGGCAATAAAGTATAAAAATCAAACGTTGGTTCCACTCTCGTGGGTTTATTTTGTTCTTTTTCAACCACTTTTTTCGTTGCTTTATCTACCGGAACATTATCCTTTAAATGTAATAAAAACATTGCAAAAGCACCGATAGCAAAACTCAAAAACATGGCGCCCCATGGCAATGACTTTTCTTGTTTTTTATTGCGTGTATTTTTTTTTACAGCCATTACATGCTCTCCGGCGCCGAAACACCCATTACCGTTAAACCATTTTCAATTACTTGTTTTACTGCCGTTATTAACGTTAAGCGCGCTTGGCTTAATTCAATATCATCGACAATAAAGTGATGGGCATTGTAATAAGTGTGAAAATCACGTGCTAAATCCATCAAATAATGCGCCAAAATATGCGGTGTATAGTTTAATGCAGCGGTTTCTATGATTTCAGGATATCGTGATAAGGCCGTGAGTAAAGCCTGCTCATGTTCTTCGCTTAAGCGGTTTAGATTTTGTTCACCTTGAGCTTGATCCCATGATAATTTTCTCTCAGCTAACTGCCTAAACACGCTACACACTCTCGCATGGGCATATTGCACATAATAAACAGGGTTATCATTGCTTTGTGATTTAGCTAGCTCAAGATCAAAATCCATATGCTGATCGGCGCCGCGCATCACATAAAAGAAACGCGCCGCATCTTTGCCAATTTCTTTGCGCAATTCATTTAAAGTGACAAATTGACCACTGCGGGTCGACATCGCAATTTTTTCATCACCGCGATACAACACAGCAAATTGCACCAGTAATACTTTTAAACGTGCTTCATCTTGCCTCATCGCCGTCAGTGACGCTTTAACACGAGGAATATAACCATGGTGATCACTTCCCCAGACATCAATCACGGTATCAAAGCCGCGATTATATTTATTTAAATGATAGGCAATATCGGATGCAAAATAGGTTGTTTGGCCGTTATCACGTACCACAACCCGATCTTTCTCATCACCATAATCGGTAGATTTAAACCACCAAGCCCCCTCTTTTTCATAGAGTACATTCGACGCTTTTAACTGCTCAATCGCCTTGTCAACATCTCCTGATTCCATTAATGAACGTTCAGAAAACCACTCATCGTAATCGGTACCAAAATCAGCGAGATCAGATTTAATGCCTCCAATAATTGAATTTAAACCTAAATCAAAGAGCTTACGGTAATTCTCATCACCCAATAACGTCTTAGCATTCCGTATCAAACCATCAATATGCTGTTCTTTATCGCCGCCTTGTGGTTCATCATCAGGCACATCCGCAAACACATCTGCACTAGAACGTGAAAATGCATCATTCACTTCATCTTTCAATGATGTGGCAATATCTAAAACATAATCACCTTTGTAAGCATTACTCGGAAAAGTGAACTGTTCACCACATACTGCCATATAACGCAGCCACACACTGGTCGCTAAAATATCCATTTGCCGACCAGCATCATTGACATAATATTCACGGTGAACGTCAAAACCAACTTCATTGAGCAAGCTACTTACTACTGAACCATAAGCCGCACCTC
>CAYSGK010000126.1:0-6192 GCA_964430395.1 uncultured Methylophaga sp. | reverse complement strand
GAATAGTATGGCTTCTTCTCATGCTGAATTCTGCAGATTGAATGGTCACGGGTATCTACTAACAATTTCAGGATCGTTATATTCACCTGACGTTAAGATCATATTGTAGGTAACAATCGGCATATTTTTATCATAGTGACGATCTTTTTGCCGTAAGTAGTTGGTAATTTCAGTAACATCATCATCCCAATCAGAATCGAATTCAACACCTTTGAAAGTAATTTTTTCATCTACCGTCATATTTTCTACAATAGTTTTTGTTGATGGTTCGAAATTAAAAAACCAATTTATCGCGCCTAAAATTAGAACAATGATAATGACATTTTTCATGTTTCTTCCTTTGTTAAATTAGGCTTTTTAATAATTCCCAATCAAAATAGGGCCCTGGATCTGTTTTACGCCCAGGAGCGATTTCTTGATGTCCTTTTATTAGATCCGTTGATAAAGAAGGATAATAGTCACAAAGCAACACAATGAACTGAGCTAATTGCTGGTACTGTATAGGTTCAAACTTCTGGTCATCACAGCCTTCCATCTCAATACCGATGGTGAAATCATTACAGCAATCACGTTCATCCCATTGGGAGACGCCTGCATGCCACGCCCGTTGACAAAAAGGTACATATTGAATCACTTCACCATCACGCCGAATTAACAAATGGGCCGATACACGCAAATCAGCTATTTTTTCAAAATAAGGATGTGCTGTTGGATCAAGCTTATTGAGAAACAAGTCATTAATCCAACCGCCACCAAATTCACCTGGTGGCAGGCTAATATTGTGAATAACTATACCTGAAATATCTGTAGGATCGGGGCGCTCATCTTGATTAGGCGATGGTGAATATTGAATCCCATTTACTATGCCATCTGCTTTGATATGCATTATTTAATCTCTGTTAAATATTTTAGCTATAATACATTGTAACTAATTATCTTGAGAAAAAAATGTCCCTAAAATATCCTGTTGATCACCAAGCTGTTGTCGATGATGTTCTTCGCTCTTTGCAAGAAGACCTAGGTGCAGGTGATCTTACGGCAAGTTTGATCCCAGAAGATATCGTTTCAGCAACTATTATTAGCCGTGAAAATGCTACGCTTAGCGGTGTATTATGGGCCAATGAAGTATTTGCTCAGGTGAGTGCTGATATTAAAATAATATGGTCGTTTAATGATGGTGATCGTGTTAAAGAAAATGACGTGTTATGCAAACTAACTGGCCCCGCTCGCCAATTATTAATCGGCGAACGTGCCGCCCTTAATTTTATACAAACACTATCTGGCACGGCTACATTAGCTCAAAAATATGCCGATGCAGTTGAAGGTATTGATGTAAAAGTACTCGACACTCGTAAAACCCTGCCTGGATTACGCATTGCTCAAAAATATGCCGTCGTTTGCGGGGGCTGTTATAACCACCGCTTTGGATTGTATGATGGTATTTTAATCAAAGAAAATCATATTCTAGCGGCGGGTTCAATAAAAGCGGCTATTGATGCCGCCAATAAAATTGCTAATGGTATCGCTATCGAAGTTGAAGTCGAAACCTTTGATGAACTTGATCAAGCGCTCGCCGCCAAAGCAGATATTATTTTATTAGATAATTTTGATATTCCCGCTTTAGAAAAAGCCGTAAAAATCAATCAAGGACAAGCATTATTAGAAGCGTCTGGCGGAATCACTTTGGCCAATCTACGTTCAATTGCAGAAACAGGCGTTGATCGTATTTCAATTGGTGCATTGACTAAAGATTTGCAGTCAATTGATCTTTCTATGCGATTTATGTAATTTGAGAGACTTTTACAGACTCAAGTTTCCGATTGTTTTTAATTAATATCTGTTCAAATTCAGTAGCAGGAACAGGTTTACTAAACAAAAAACCTTGGTACTCGTCTCCACCATTTTCTTTAATAAAATCAATGTGATACTGCTCTTCAACCCCTTCGGAAACAGTCTTGAGGCCTAGTGTTTTTGCCATAGAAATAATAAGTTTTGCTAACTCTCCATTCTCACCCTGCTCATTGATATCTCTAATAAAAGCAATATCCACTTTTAGTATGTCTAGTGGTAATTTATTTAACAAACTCAGTGAAGAAAACCCCGTTCCAAAATCATCTAAAGAGATACGAATTCCTAGCTCCCTGAACCGTTTCAGTATACTTATCGTTTTGTCTATATTAGTCATTGTGCAACTTTCTGTTACTTCCAAATCAATACGATGTGGATCAATAGCTATATCATCAATTACTTTTAGAATTTGATCAACAAAGTCTTGTTGATGAAATTGTTTTGCAGAAACATTGATACTGACAACTAAATTGTCATAACCTTGAGTATGCCAACGCTTTGTTTGTCGACAAGCTTCTTCAAATACCCATTGTCCTATTTGAATAATTTGTCCGGTCTCTTCAGCAATTGAAATAAAATGAAATGGGCTAATAAGCCCTTTTTGAGGATGCTGCCAACGAACCAAGGCTTCCATTCCTTTTATCTTGCCGGTGGTCACACACACCTTAGGTTGATAAAACACGCGTAATTCGTTTCGTTCAAGCGCCTGCCGCAATTCCTTTTCAATAATTAAGGCATCATAGGCTCCAGAAACCATTTTTTCACTATAAAAACAAAATTGATTACCCCCGACTTCTTTCACATGTTGCATAGCCAAATCAGCCTGTTGCAATAAGATTTCCTCATCGCAATTATCAGCTGAAGTCACTGTGATACCGATGCTAGCTGTAATAATTAATTCGTAACCATCGATAGTCTGCGTTTCTGCAAAGATACTCAGCAGGTTTTTGGCAACGTGTTCAGCTCCTTCATTAGAACTTATACCTTCAAGAATAAGAGCAAATTCATCGGCACCAACACGCGCTATCAAATCTGTGGTCCGTATTTTTTGATTTAATTTATTGGCTAATAAGATAAGAAACTTGTCACCCACATCATGACCAAAAGAATCATTTATATTTTTAAAACGATCTAAGTTAATAAATAATATTGCTAAGCCATCTGTTATACGGCTTGGCATTGTAAGCGCCGTCTCTAACTGTTCATGAAATAATATTCTATTGGGTAGGTCGGTTAAGCTGTCATAATATAGTTGGTGGCGAATCTTTTCTTCGGCTAGGTATCGCTCTGTAATATCCTGCACTATCCCTGACAATCTAATGACTTGACCTTGTTTATTCTTAATCAATTCTGCGTGATGATGAATAATCTGAACTTGCTTATCAGGGCGAATAATATGATGCTCAATACTATAAGGAACACCGTATTTAATTGATGCTTCACCTGCTGCCCTTATTTTTTTAAGATCATCAGCACTCGCTCTTACATCCATTAGCGCTCGCGGATCGCTAAACTCTTGCCGAGAAGCATCTAACATCGCATAAATCTCGTCTGAAAAATAGATCTTATTAGTTTCTTTATCCCAATCCCAATAGCCCATTTTTGCAACTTTGTAGGCGTGAGATTGCCGCATATGTTGTTGATAAATTTCTAGATCTGCCTGCCACATTTTTAAACCATGCTGAACTCGTTGTTTAAAAATAGCCAAGTTAACCGGCTTAACAATAAAATCGGTGGCACCACTTTTAAATGATTTTTCAACTGAATCAATATCATCAAGCCCAGTCAACATCAAGATTGGAACCTTAAGCTGATCTTCTTCTGCACGAATAGCAACACAGGATTGATAGCCATCCATTACCGGCATCATCACGTCCATGATAATCATATTAGGTGAGTGTTGTTTGGCCATTTCATAGGCTTGCTGACCATTTTCAGCGGTAATTACATCATACCCTTCACTCTGCAGGGCTTTTTCGATATAAATCCGACCTACAAGCTCATCGTCAACGACAAGTAATAATGGGGGCATCCTTAAAGAAGCCATCTCATTCATGCAAGGTCTTTCCCAATTAAATTATTCACACATAGCTGACTTTTTTCAAATAGAATTCCAATTTCATCAATACTCTGATTAATATTTGCTATCTCACCAAGTCGACATTGCTCTTCTGTCTCACCGCATGCTTTTGAAAGTGCTTGAATGCCTAACATGGCACTGCTTCCTTTCAAGGCATGTGCTGAACCTCGCACACTCTCATAATCTTCAGCTAAAAGATAGCTCTTCATTTCTGAAATATTATTCATCCCCGATTCTATAAAGGCTTCTATAATTTGATTAAAATTTTCACCCATCATGGTTTTTGTTTCTTCAAATTTACTTGTATCAAGGATATCGGCATGTGAAAGGAATGCTTGAGCATCATTTGGTCGCTCTTTATTCGTCAGTATTACTTCCTTATTATGGGCGGATGTTATAGTCAAGGTTTTTGATAAGACATCAAAAAGCTCATGGACGGTATAAGGTTTAGACAGGTAGTCATCCATACCCGCCGCTAAACATTTCTCACGATCACCTGCCATTGCATTTGCGGTCAACGCAACAATAGTGGTTTGTGGTTTTGACCCATCATCCTCAAATATTCTAATTTGACGTGTTGCCTCAAAACCATCCATAACAGGCATTTGACAATCCATCAATATTACATCGAAATCCGCTGTTTTTCTGGCCTCAAATGCCTCTACGCCATTGGAAGCTGTAGCACACTCCAGCCCGAGTTTTTTAAGCATTTCCATACCAACATGTTGATTAATTACATTATCATCAACCAGTAATACCTTCCCAGCTAGCGTGGACAGATGATTACTAGTTTCTTCAGTTGTGCTAAGGGCTTGGCGACCTTGCACAGTTGCAATAGCATCATAAAGAAGAGATTGCCTGATCGGTTTGTTCAGCATTAAGTCGAAATGTCCTTCTTTATCCTGATCCTGATCTAAATCTATTGAGCTAAGCAAAATAATTTTTAAGTTCACAAAGGTAGAATCTTTCCGAATTTCTGCCGCCAGATCAGAACCTGTAATAGTCGGCATTTGCATATCTAATAATAAAATATCGAAATCCTGCCCTTTTTCATGTGCTGAGTGCAAAACAGCTAAGGCATTTTCAGCATTCATTTCAATGGTGTTTTCTGCTCCCCAGTTTTCAACATATTGCTTAAGAATAAAGCAGTTTGTTGCGTTATCATCAACCGTTAACACTTTAAGATTTGTCATCATCAATGGTATTGTTTCATTTTGTCTTATAATATTAAAAGGCAGTTCAAACCAGAATGTAGAGCCTTCACTTTCTACACTATTGAGCCCAATTTCACCCGACATCATTTCAACTAAACTTTTTGATATACTTAAGCCTAGACCTGTTCCTCCAAACTCTCTGCTAGTTGATGTGTCCGCTTGCGTGAATGCTTGAAATAATAGAGATTGCTTGTCTTGAGGAATTCCAATCCCGGTATCTTTCACCTCAAAACGCAATCGCATTCTATTTTTAGATTCTTTTACAATAGAAACACTAATCGATACCTCTCCTTCATTGGTAAATTTGATCGCATTATTAATAAGATTATTGAGAACCTGCTGAAGGCGCAACACATCACCAATCAAGACACCTTCTATTTCAGGTGGAATGAATAACGATAGCTCCAAGCCTTTTTTATAAGCAATTTTCGATAATATCTCAATCGTGTCTTCAAGCGATTTTCGTAAATTAAACTCAATTTTCTCAATCAATAACTTACCTGATTCAATTTTTGAGAAATCCAGGATATCGTTGATCACATTCAACAGCATGCCGGCTGATCCATAAGCAACATCAACATAGCCTTTAGCTGTTTCATTTAATTTTAGATTATTAAGCAAATCTAACATACCTAACACGCCATTCATTGGGGTACGGATTTCGTGACTCATATTGGCAAGAAAGTCTGCTTTTGCTTGGGCCATTTCTTCCGCTTCTTTTTTAGCTTGTTTTAACTCTTTTTTCACTTGAGAATCAGCAATAGCTAGCGCAACTAAGTCTCCAATAAAATTAAGTGTGTCTATTCGGGATTGATCTCTAGAAGGATATGGGTCGGTATAAATAAATAAGATCCCTAAGATTTTATCATGGTGCCATAGTGGCACAATATAATGGCCATGAGCGGTCATGCCCTCAAAGGTATGATCATGGTCAGGATCCTCAAAACAGTCATCAGAGATAATCAATTCACCTGAAATAGCGGCTTTACCACATAAACAACTGCCTAATTTCACGCATTCCTCTTTATGCATAAATTCATCAGTATATTC
>CAYSGK010000125.1:0-6275 GCA_964430395.1 uncultured Methylophaga sp. | reverse complement strand
GTTTAACTATTTCAAATTTCGTGGGGATCGCTCAGGGTCAGACTCGATTGATTTTTGAGTTAAGGGTGAATTCACCTTGATTCCATTGATTCTACTGTATCGTCAATACATTATACGGTGTCGTTGTGCCATTGTAACTGTTTACCAGAGAAGTCATTTTAGGCCATGATTTTTTGTATTGCTTGATATTAATGTTGATGATTGCTGGCATGGTATGCTTATCTCGCCAAGTTGTTTGTTTGCTGGAATCAGCTTGTTTTTGATATGAAATTGAAAATTCGTTGATATTGTCCACTAATTCAAGTGATTTAAAATTTGTGTGTAAATTATCTTTGAACGGACGTTGGTTATTCATTACTTTGTAATCTAGATGTAATGCTTTATTTTTAATATAGAGATGAATAAGCCACGGCCCTCCGGTTACAACATGTTTGGGTAATTGTCCCATATAGTACAGGGAATGGTGGTCGCCTTTGAACAAGAGAGTTGATTTATTATTATGCAATTCGGTTAAGGGGATGATGCTGTTTATTTGTTGTTTTAGAAAGCGTGAGATAACACGTTGTTGATTACTTTCATTGCCTAGTTTTTCTACCGCTTTATTTGATTTTGTTGCGAGATGCAATCCGCCCATTATAACTGCAGCTATTAAGACTAATATCAATAGTGCAACTTGTAATTCAACTAGGGTGAATCCTTTTAGTTTCATTTTTTATTTGCCAAACGCACAGTTGTGAGTTGTATTTGCCGCTGTTTGCCTGCACTTTGCCAAGTTACTGTCACATTGATGTTGTAACTACGAAAAACATGTTGATAGGGTGGTGTGTCTATATCGGTATAATCGTGAGCTTGTTGTTGTAATGTCCAATTGTATTTGTCTAGCTCGATGCCAGATTTGCTTTGGGTGTTGCCTGTTTGTGCCGAGGCTAGTTTTGATTGGGCAATTATTGTTGCTTGTGTATATTCGTTTGCTAATCGGGCTGAACATGTACCTGTACCGTATATTTGAAAAATAACGGCAAGCACCAATGATAAGATGGCAAAAGCAACCAGTGTTTCGATTAAGGAGAAACCGGTTTGAATGTGTCGTTGGGTCTGTTGCCTAATCATAAATTTTGATGCGACCTGTTAGCCAGTTGATTTGAATGGTGTAGTTAAATTTTTCTTGCGAGATGATAAGCTCACCGCCTGTTGAACTGCCATCAGGAAAAAATCGAATTGTGGCAACACGTTGTGAAATTTGTTGTTTTGATGCTGTTGTGAGGGTTAATTCAATTTTATCGGAATAGTTTTTTGTTTTATTTGTATAGCGATAATGATGTTGATCAAAATCCACAAGCCAAGTTGTCTCGCTGCCTTTTGTTATTGCCAAAGCGCGCGTTGCACGTAAGGAGCCTGCAATATCGCGACTTAAGCGTTTTAATTGTATCGAATCAAGGCTATTGACTATGCGGGGTGAAACCAGTGCAAGGATGCTAATCGAAATGACGAGTACCAGTAGTAATTCTATCAGTGAAAAGCCTTTTATTTGGCGAGACATGCTGTTACTCCCAGCTTAGAATATCCTTATTTTCTTTTTCGCCACCTTGTTGATTGTCTTTGCCTAGAGTGAAGAGATCATAGGCACCATGTTCACCGGGCGAACGATATTGATAAGGGTGATTCCAAGGATCGTCTGGTATCTTCTTTTTCTTTAAGTAAGGACCATTCCAGTTTTTTACATTGTCGGGTGCTTGGATCAGTGCTTGCAGACCTTGTTCTGTTGTTGGGTAGTCCGCTAATTCAAGATAATAAAGATCAAGCGCGGCGCCAAAATCTTCAATTTGTAAGCGTGCGGTGTCGGATTTGGCTTTAGCAAGATGTTTTATCACTTGTGGTGCGACTACGCCAGCTAATAAACCCAATATCACGAGTACAACTAATAATTCAATTAGACTAAATCCCTTGTTTTGTTGTTTTTTATTCATTTGTTTATCCCTGTTAAGCCGCAAAGTCATTGAGTGACAATATTGCCAGTAATATTGAAATAATAATAGCAGCAATAATAATTCCCATCCCAATAATAAGGATGGGTTCCAGTAGTGTTAAAAATCGTTGAATTGTATCTTTTAATTCTTCATCGTAGATATCAGCAACTTGATCCAGAATATCTACAAGTTCTCCCGCCTCTTCACCCACTTGAAATAGCTGTGTAGCCATGGATGGAAACACAGATTGTTGCTGTAATGCTGTAGCCAAAGGACGACCTTCTTGCACTTCTTTTTTTGTGGTATTAAGCGCTTGTCTGATCACCGTATTATTGACACTTTCGGAGACAATAGTTAGGGCAGACAGCATGGGTACACCATTCCCTAATAATGTGGCTAGTGTTCGACTAAATCGCGCCACTTCTAAACGAATCACCATGCTGGCAACTAGAGGTAACTTTAGAATAAATTTGTCAATAGGATGTCGAGATTGGGTATTACGAAGCATTTTTTTTAACATTAAACCCGCTAAAAATATAGCGATGGCTACTAGCCAACCATATGTCTTAATTGCATCGGCTATGGTGATGACAATTTGAGTTGAAAGGGGAAGTGCACGCCCCATATCTTCAAACAGGACTTGAAATTGCGGCACGACATAAACTAAAAGAATTAACAAAGTAATGACTGCAACCGCAACTAGAATGGCGGGATAAATCAGTGCCGATTGTACATTCTTTCGGATAGTATAACTTTGTTCTAAATGAGATGAGAGTCTCTGCAAAACAACATCTAAGGCACCGGAAGACTCGCCTGCTTTCAGGGTGTTCATATAAAACCGGTCAAAGGCAATCGAGTGTTGTTCTAATGCATAAGATAGTGTTAATCCATTGTGAACTGACACCATTACCTTTTCTAATAGTGTTTTTAGTTGAACTGAATCTGCTGTTTCAATCAATAACACTAATGCAGCGTCTAATGTTAGCCCTGCCTTCATCATAATAGCTAATTTCTGCGTAAGCAAACGAACATCAGCTTGTGAAATATCTTTGGCAAATAATCCATTAGTGTTATGTATTTTTTCTGATACTGGTTCAGTTGATATCGGAAAGTAGCCCATACTTTGTAATTTGCTGACCACGGTGCTTTGTGAAGTGGCTTCTATTTGCCCTTCGATCAGTTGATCATCTGAAGTGAGTGCTTTGTAATAGAATAAGGACATGGGTCTATGTTGATTTAATATGAATATCAGTAGAAGAGTAGGTAATAATTAATATTATATACCCATGACACTTCAAGCAACTAAAGAAGCTTAATTTTTATTATTCAAAACACGACAGTTAACCCGATCACCAACTTGAAGTTTGAGCCATTTTTCGTCGCTTATCTTACATTTATTGGTAATGGATTTATTTTTAATAATGACAAACCAGCGATCGTCATAGTGTACTAACTGTGGCCTCATTGTTCCGCCTGCCGAAGGTATCATTTTAACTTCGATATGAGCCTTTTGAACTATTTTTTCAATGACTTCACCCTCATCAATTTTGTTGTAATAGCTTAATAACAGGATCGCTATAAGTGATGATATGCTTAGGATAATGGTTTTTTTATCGCTATTCTTCATAATCTATACTGCTGTTTTGTTGATGAACTAGGTCGCCAAAATAGTGAGGCTGGTCCTTTTGCTTCTAACTTAGCAAAGCGTTGCCATGCTGATTTTTGCTTAAACGCTTGTTGTTTAGTTGATTGGGCACTACTTATTTTATCAGCATAGTCGAGTGCGAGCGCACAGGGCATTAATGGTCGTGTTATTTTTGTTGATTTTGTCAGTAAATATCGCAAGGCAATAGCACCATCGAGCCATACTTTATCAAGAACACGTAATGGTTCGGCTAATATCTCAAGCGTTAATGCATCGTGGTCAAGCACAAATCCTGTTGGCGTTTTATTACCACCTCGTTTAAACACTTTGATTTTTCCAATATCATGAAATAAAGCGGCAACCATGCATAACCAGTATTCATCCTCGGTCGCCTGCCATAATGAATGTTGCACAATGGTCATTACTTCTAGAGAATGCTCGGCTAGTCCACCCGGGTAAGCATGATGATGTTCACGACTGGCTGGGAATTGAAAAAATGGTATTGCGTAGTCATCATTTAAAAATACACAATGAACAAACTGCTGCAAAGCAATAATCGGACATTGTTTAATTATGGCCTGTAGCGTCATTACCGATTGAGGGATAGCAAGTGCCGAGTAGGGCAGAACCTGTAGTGGATTAGTAACGGGAATAGCGGCAGGCTCAGCTGAAATTAATTCTGCGATGACCTTGTCCTGCTGCCTTTTTATAGAAAGCACACATGAATATAAATTACTGTTTAGCTTCCATCCTGGAATATCATTGAACTTCCAATCATGGCAATAGATTTGACCGCTACAATCTTCCAAAAGAGCGATCATTTTAGAAGGATCACTATATTTATCG
The DNA here is from genome assembly GCA_964430395.1 of uncultured Methylophaga sp. GTDB lineage: Bacteria > Pseudomonadota > Gammaproteobacteria > Nitrosococcales > Methylophagaceae. The sequence goes on along the minus strand of CAYSGK010000125.1, from coordinate 1,817 downwards.
GAACGCTGTATTTTGATAAGGCGATAGATCCCCTCGACACAGTGTTCGGTATAATTTGATAATTGATTGATCATCACCATACTAATGTCTCCCATTGTCTTAATTGCTGTCCAAAGCGCTCAACTAAATGGGGTAAAAGAACTTTAGCAGTAGATTCATCTAAATCACGTAAGCTCGTTGCAACCCAAGTCTCTGCGGCATGATGGTTATTCGCCTCTTCGCCATCACCGATCAACAGCACAAACTGATCACCTTGCGGAATGTTATAAGCACAACACAGAGCAGATGCAAGCCGTTTAATCATATGATGGTGAGTTTGCGTACCTTCTATATGTAAAGGGAGATCAGTCATTATTAGCTTCTCCTTGATTATTGTTTTGCAATTGCAAATGACTGTTTAATAATCGTTCAAATGCACTGCCATCCTGACGCGTTAAATTAGGAACAAAACGTGAATACACTCGAAACAGCATTTCAGTTGTAGTATGTCCCATCTGCCTTGCTATCCATTCAGGGCTTTCACCGGATGCTAACCATAATGTCGCAGCCGTGTGGCGTGATTGATAAGGTCTTCGCTTCCGTAAACCTAGGTGCCGTAATAAAGGATGCCAAACACGAAGACAAATATTGTGATGATATAGAGGTCCACCCTTAGAATTACAAAATACAAAGTCATAGTTTCCCGTTACTTTAAATTGAGCTTGCAAGGTATCAAATACCATCTGTGACATATCAATAGCCCGAAATGAACCATCGTTTTTAGTATAAACAAGCTCACCCCGCACCAAGGCTTGTCGTACTAAAATTTGTCGTCGTTCAAAATCAATAAACTGCCATTGCAGACCATCTACTTCACTGGTGCGCATTCCAGTAAAAAAACGCACGATATAATAGTTTTTGAAATCAGCACGAACAGTATTGATAATTAAACTCACTTCATCAATCGTAAAAGGCTCAACATCGGTTTTAGGTAACTTGAGTGATTTAATACCATGATAAGGAGAGCTGAAATCATATCGATTTGCCGCCTCATTCAAGATCATCCGCAGTGGCGTAATAATATGATTGATCCGTGTTGGTGATAAAGGATCGCCATTCTTCTTTTTAATATTGGCTATTTTTGAACGAAACTCAAGGATCTCTGCTTTAGTGATCTGCCCTAATTCCTTGCCACCAAACTCAGGCAACACATGTTTATTTAAAACAAGCTCAACGCCTTCACGATGAGACTTTCGCCATTGCGCTTGCATTTCATTCATCCAAATCTTAGCAAACTCAGCAAACAAGGGTGTATCTGCCTGTAGTGCATTACTACGTTTTTGTATTTCCCGAAATGCCTTCGCACGGGGGCTATCAGGAAAATACTGACTATAATCAAACCGCCCCAGTGTTATTTCGGCTTCGATGTGACTTAATATAGAGTTAAGTTTTTTCCTGTTTGCAGGCGTATCATCGAGTGCAGTTTGTTCTCTACAGCGTTTGTTTTTATAGCGGAAGTCGAAAAATAGTTTTCCTGAATCTGGTCTAACATTAATGCTACCCATGACAAGCACCTCCATTAGCCATTGGGATTGATAACAAGCTATCTTGCGCTTGTTTTATCATATCGCTTTCAATGGCTTCCCATATATAGAGTATTTTTCGACCACCAAATGGTCGGAAATAGTGGCGCCCTTCTAGTAGTACGGAGTCTTTTAATCGATCTCTAATAGTGCGAGGATCATATTTAATTGACTCAGATAGCTCTTCAGTTGTTAAATAAGTTTGTAACTACTCAGCGTAATTATCCCAGTATATAAAACTTACTCAACAAAATC
>CAYSGK010000124.1:0-6425 GCA_964430395.1 uncultured Methylophaga sp. | reverse complement strand
CGGGGCCAGGGGCTTTGAACACGTTAACTGCCGTTGCAGGCGCATGGATCGAATCGGTACCGTTACTGATTATCTCAGGTCAAGTTAAACGTGATGATATGAAGGGTGATTCTGGCGTAAGACAAATGGGACCGCAAGAGGTGGATATCGTCTCTATGGTTAAATCAATAACAAAGTATGCCATTACAATTGATGAGCCGAACGATATTAAACTCCATATGGATAAGGCGCTGAATTTAGCAACATCAGGGCGACAAGGGCCAGTCTGGTTAGATATACCACTTGATGTGCAAGCGGCAATGATTGATGTAAATACGCTTAATATAGAACAACAAAGAAAAAATGAACATATTGAATGGGATAAACATAATCTTAATGAGATTGTACAGCTAATTAAACAAGCAGAAAGACCTTTAATTCTGGCAGGGCATGGGGTGAGGTTGTCGGGTGCAGCGGAGCTATTTTCAGAACTATACAATGCGTTACAGATCCCTGTTGTCACAACATGGAACTCATTGGATTTAATTCCATATGACCACCCTTTATGTGTGGGCCGACCTGGCTCAGTAGCATTACGAGCGCCTAATTTTGCAGTACAAAACTGTGATTTATTGATCAGTATTGGTGCACGCTTGGATAATGTGGTCACAGCACATAATCCAGAAGGTTTTGCAAGAAATGCCCAAAAAATTGTTGTTGATATTGATGAATATGAAATGCGAAAGCATCAGATGGATATTGATTATCCAGTTATTGCAAATGCCATAGATTTTATTCAGGCATTAGTAGAAAAGTCTGGCGATATACTAACAGAGACACAAGCATGGCAGCAGCAATGTCAACAATGGAAAGATAAATATCCTATTTGTGACGGCCAGGCATTTCCACAGTCGGGTGAAATTAGTCATTACCATTTTATGGATATTCTTTCCGACAAAGTGGATAGGGGTGAGCTCATTGTTACTGGAAGCTCTGGGATGGCAGTAGAAATTTTTTATTTAAGTTTCAGGAACAAGGTAGAGCAACGTGTTTTTTTGACATCTGGTTTAGGATCTATGGGGTATGGTTTACCTGCTGCAATAGGTGCTTGCCTAGCCTCAGGTCGGAAACCTGTTGTATCAGTTGAAGGAGATGGCAGTTTACAGCTTAATTTACAGGAGCTAAGTACTTTAAAATCACTTGATTTACCAATTAGAATGTTTGTAATCAATAATAATGGTTATGCTTCCATTCGTAACACGCAACGTAATTATTTTGATGGTCGTTATGTTGCAACAGGTGAGAGTTCAGGTTTATTAATGCCAGATATAGTCCGCGTAGCACAGGCAATTGGTATTGATACCCTACTTATTGATGATGTTAAAGATTTAGATAAAAAAATTCAGCAAGCATTAAATCATTCGGGACCATTTATTTGTGATGTTAGAGTGGTGAGTGATGAAGCTTTATGGCCGAAAGTGGCAGCAATGCCGCAAGCGGACGGGTCGATGTTATCCATGCCGCTGGAGGATATGTCTCCGTTATTGTCTTTTGATATTTTAAGTGATGAAATGCTAGGAAGTCTTAGCCCTGAATCTTTGCGTGTACGAAACAGCCATGCTTGATACCTGCCCTTGTTGTGCTTCTTCGACAATTATTGTACATGGAAATTGCAATAGGTGTTCTCAATGTTTACATCAGTGGAGAACCCCTGATTCTAGAGGCCATAAAAATTATTATCAAAAGTTGAAAAATAGAAATAACAGTCAGTCAGATAGATTCAAAAAAAAATTGGTCGATAGATTTAATGCTATTGCTTCATTGGTAGATGATAAGGTTAATAATATTCTTGAGGTAGGATGTGCTGAAGGTATTCTAGGTAAAAAGCTTAAGAATAAGTTTGACATAAGTTATGATGGAGTAGAAATTTCTCAAGATGCAGTTCTTGCGGTACAAGAATTAGATACGGTGTATTCATTTACAACAGATACGTTGAAAGGGAGAGAATATGATCTTGTTGTATCTTTCCATGTGTTGGAACATATTGAAGACATAGTCCATGAATTAAGGCAGTGGCATCGCTTAGTCAGTGAAACAGGCTTTCTTTTAATTGAAGTACCAAACCAAGCTGGGCATCAACTTCTATTAACAGATGGTAACCCGGAACATGTTCATCAATTTACTGTACAGTCTCTTGCATGCTTACTTATACATAGCGGTTTTGATGTGCTGTCTGTAACAACAGGTAATTTTGAATCTGAAGTCTATAATGACAGTATTCGTATTATTGCAAAACGCACAATGAGTGATGAACAGAAAAATCAATTACTCATCGAACGTTTTGAACATAGGCTAACAGAACCCTTTAATATTTATGGTGTAGGTGGTGACTTTATAAATTATATTCTCCCAATCATAGGTTTTCTTCAAGTGCTTGATCTTCTTGATTCCTCACCAAGTCAATGGGGGAATAAAATATCTGGGAGGATTGTTAAGAAATATAATGAACAACAGCATGGGGGACAGAAAATTCTGGTGGCATCAATTCGATATGAAAGTGATATCGTTGAACATTTACTAACATTAGGTGTATCGCAGGAACAGATTGTGACACTAGGTCAAATTTATGATGATACCCAATAAAATCATTGAAAATGATCTTAAAGAAATACTACAAGGAGACGTGCAATGGAATGTTTTCCAGGGAGCTAATGTTCTCGTTACTGGAGCAACAGGTTTTATTGCTGGCTATATAGTTGAGACACTAGCCTATCTAAATGAAACAACAGATAGCTTACCCGTAAAAATTTATGCTTTGGCTAGAAATGAGCACAAATTGACTCATCGATTTTCACACCTTATTAATAATGTGAACTTTACTACAGTTATTCAAGATGTGAATACGCCATGGATGAGTGATGCAAAAATAGATTTTATTATCCACGCTGCTAGTGATGCGAGTCCAAAAAAATATTTAAATGCCCCCGTTGATACGATTAAAGCAAATACATTGGGGATCATAAACTTACTTGAGCTAGCAAAAAAGAATAATGCAAAGCTATTATTTCTGAGTAGCGGAGCTGTATACGGTGATAATGAGACTTTAGAAATATCAGAGAGCTCTTACGGTGTTGTGGATCCCTTACATCCCCGTTCTTGCTACAGTGAAAGTAAGCGTCTAGGAGAAGCGATGTGTATGGCTTACTGGCGGCAATATGGTGTAGCCATTACTATTGCAAGGATTTCGCACACTTATGGACCCACCTTAAATCTTGATGATGGCCGTGTATTTACTGATTTGGTTGCCGATGCTATTGCGGATCGAGAATTAGTAATACGGGGTGATGGTTTGGATTCACGTCCATTTTGTTATATTACTGATATGGTCAGGGGATTATTTTTTATACTTATAAATGGAATAGCAGGTAATGCCTATAATGTAGGCATAGACGAAGAGCTTAGTATAGTCGATTTGGCAGAACTTATTAAAAAAGTAAGTGGAAAAATGTACCTTAAAATAAACGTAAATAATTATTCTCAATTAAAGAGAGAACAAATTCGTTCGGCGGGCCATTTTAATTTATGTAAATTAAAATCGCTTGGCTGGAAGGACTTGATAAGCCCTGAAGAAGGGTTTCGTCGAATGTATAATTATTATGCAAGTCAATGAGCAATAGAATGAATTTCGCTTTTTTGTTAAAACAGCAGAGAGTTCGATTAGTACCCAGGTCACGGGTATATGGAACAAACTTTCAGCTAGATGTTCAGTTGGCAGAATATTATTGTTTTCCCCATTGCCTACTGAATTAAAGAGAAGTAATGAATTATGAGAAATTGTGAGATTTGTCAAGCTACCGCTAATAAATTACTCCACCATCAGTCTTTTGTTGTTCCAGTAATAGATGAAGAGCTGTCCTATGATATTGTGTTGTGTGAACAATGTGGCTTTATTTATGCTGATAATATACCGAACCAGAGTGAATTGGACTTATTTTACACGACAGCTCAGCATCACCTTCATTCAATAGATGTTCCCAGTGGTTTATCATCGATACATGCAGCTTTCTTTAGCTATATTAAAAAAAATATTCCTGCGAAGAATTTATCCAATGTTTTAGATGTGGGAAGTTCGATGGGACATTTTTTGAATTATTTTAAAGTTGCAGGTATTGAACATATTTTAGGATTAGAACCTAGTTTAGCCGCAAGAGCATTAGCAAAAAAACATTACAATATTGACGTTATATCTAACAATTTAGAGCAATTTCACTCTGAGGATAAATATAAGGTAATCACGCTCTGTGGTGTTTTAGAACATATTAATCAAGTCAAACAGACTATCGATAAACTCAACACACTTTTAGATGATAGTGGGTACGTGTTTATTGCGGTACCTGATGCGGCAAGTTTTGGGAAAACGAAATTAAAAGAACCTTATTTAGAATTTGCTTTAGAGCATATCAATTTCTTTACTAAAACCAGTTTAAAAAATATTTTTATTTCACAGGGCTTTGAGTTACTTGCTTGTAAAAGCGAATATTATGACTTTTATAATAATTATTATCTTTTAGCGATATTTAAGAAGCAAGCTTCTAACTATCATAATAGCGAGTTAGTACAAGATAATAGTGGCGAGTCAAGCATAAATAGTTACATAATTAATTCAGATAAACTCCTTAATGGTATTTATGCACAGTTAACTAAGCTAATTATTAGTCAAGAACCATTAATTGTCTGGGGTGCGGGTTCATTTACAACGCGGCTATGTGCATCTACACAATTAAAAGAGACTAATTTGATAGGGTTTATTGATAAAAATGTGCAGCTCCAAGGTCAATTTCTTCTCGGAAAACCTATATATTCACCTGATTGGGTGAAATACAATAGAGCTAACACCATGTTAATTGCGAGTTCAACCTATGCTGATGAAATCAAATTAGAACTTATCAATAAATACGAATGGACAGGAAAAATCATCGTTATTAGTGCTTTAAATTAAACTTTACTATTGGCGACCTTAATTATGAAAGCTTCCCCACTACTTTCTATCTGTATTCCGACTTTGAATAGGGCGTTATTATTAGAGGTTTTACTGGAAAATTTGTATAAAGAAATCGAACCTTTTATAGCTGATATTGAGGTTGTGGTCGCAGATAATGCATCAACGGATCACACTACAGAAATAGTAAATAATGCAAAATTTCCTATCCGATATGGAAGACAAGATAAAACGGTCGGTTTTGCAAAAAACTTAATCTACACAGTGTGTGAGTTAGCGCGAGGTGAGTTTGTATGGGTGATAGGTGATGATGATATGTTGTTACCTGATAGCATCAAAAATGTAATGTTATCACTTAATCTGCAAAGAGATGTAGATTATCATTACCTTAATTTTGGCTGGATCGATGTTGACTTTCGTACTAAAGTTATTCGTGAGATGAGGGGTATTCCACCGAAGGATCTATTGAAGAAAATTCAGTGTGATGACCTAAGTATAAAACGTCTAGATCGACTTGAAGATTTGGCGACATTATCTCAATTAAATTCATCAGTACTATTTAGCGGCATTTTTTGTTTTATAACCAGAAAATCATTCTATCTACAAGGGGCGACACAGCTTGATGCTAGTGATAGTTTAGACGGCGCATCTGTTTTGTTGGCCGATTGTTTCCCCCACGTGTTACTTACGCTTCCACATATAATCGGTCGACCCATTGCTTATATTGGCCAACCTGTTGTTCTACAAGGTATTAATGGTTGGGAGTGGGGCGAATACGCGCATAAGAATATGATATTTGGAATATATCAGTTGTTTGTATGGTTGGAAGACACTACGGCTTTCGATAAGGATGCGATGAAGGTGTTATGGCGTCACTATTGTAAAATGGCTGGTCGATTATGGGCACATATGTTGCAAGAGGGAAGTCACCACAAAGGGCATGATATTGTGTTGGATCAGGCGATTGCTAAGGCATCAAAACAAATGGTGTTTTGGGATGAATTCATGCTTGAGCATAAATTCACAATTGAGCTTAATTTAGAAACTAAAGTATTAGCGGAGAAAGTGGATATGTTAATAGGTGCAAATCCAAATGTACGCGTTGGGGTTTGGGGTGGTTCAGCACGAGGCAATATTCTTTTTCAGATGTCATCTTTATTGCGCAAGCATCTTATTTGGGTAGCGGATCGGAATGTAGTATTACATGGAAACAGCTTTGCAGGGAGTAATATAACTATTTCTGCTACGGACACGTTGGCAGAACAAGATATTGATGTACTTGTGATCGCATTTAAAGGGAGAACAAATGAGATTGAAAAGAATGCAAGAGAACTCTTTGGGCAACAGCTGAAGATCATTAGCTATAGTTAAAATTTCTTAACGAAGAAAATTACTCTTAGAGACCTTTGCACGATAAGTATTTTGCGTCAGGACAAGGCAAAAATAG
>CAYSGK010000123.1:0-6472 GCA_964430395.1 uncultured Methylophaga sp. | reverse complement strand
ATTTTTTCGATAATTGTTGTAATGCGGCTAAATAGGCTGATTCGGAAGGGGCTTGATTATTGCGTTGTGCTAGCCACAGGCTTTCTGTCAAACATTCCATCATATGGTGTTCTGTTTCATGTGCATTAGCAAACTTAGCTTGTAATTGTTGATATAAAGTGCGTATTCCAGCAGGGCGGTCGGTCGATATTTGCTCATGTAATGAAATATGCAAACCCATATGGAGGAAGGGATTGGTTTGGCCATCTTCTACAAAATATTCTTGTTGTAGGCTGGCTTCATTATTAAATATTTTATGATATTCAGGGTGTTCACTAATCACTTGAGCGACCATTGATTCTAGTGCTGACAATGCTTCGTTTGCTTGTTGTTTTTTCCACACATCATGATACATTTGGCGGAGTTGCTGTCTGTTTTGACCGAACATTCAGGAGCCTCTGATTAAGTCTGGTTGAATTTAGGCTGAGAGGAAATTGTAGCAAACTTCTTCGAAATGAGCGGTAATAGTTGTTCTATTTTGGCGATTTTCGGAGAAGTTTTGGGCAATTTCGACCAGCATAAAACAATCATGAATTATTCAGAGGCTCCTTGCCTCCTTAAGCTTGTTTCTTTTGTTGGCGACGAAAATCATCACACAGATGTGAAACTACACAGTTAGCACACAATGGTTTTCTGGCGATGCAGACATAGCGACCATGCAAAATCAGCCAATGATGGGCATCTTGTTTAAACTCAGCTGGCACGACTTTCATTAATTTATCTTCAACAGCTCTTACCGTTTTACCTTTTGCTAGGCCAGTACGATTTGAAAGGCGAAATAAGTGGGTATCAACAGCAATAACGGGGTGTTTGAACACGGTGTTTAGAATCACATTCGCCGTTTTTCGACCCACACCGGGCAAGGCCTCTAATGCCTCACGATCTTCTGGCACTTCACCACCGTGTAGTTCAAGCAATTGGCGACAGGTTTTAATGACATTTTCAGCTTTGCTATTATATAAACCAATGGTTTTTATATATTGCTTAAGGCCATCGACACCTAGATCTAGAATAGCTTGAGGGGTATTAGCAATAGGGTAGAGTTTATCGGTTGCTTTATTAACGCCGACATCCGTTGCTTGGGCAGAAAGAATAACGGCAATTAATAACTCAAAGGTTGAGGTGTAATTTAGCTCAGTAGTCGGCTCAGGATTATAGGCCTGTAATATGGCAAAAAAATCTTGGCGCTGTGCTTGGTTCATTAGCTAGCAGCGACAATTTCGGTTGTCCCAACTTCAACGGATGCAGGTTTTTTAGTTGATTGACGTGCATCAATAACATTTTTTAAGGCCACAATTAAACCTAAACCAATAAACGCCCCCGGTGGTAATAATGCTAATAAAAAACCACGATAATCTTCAAACACGGTGATAGTTAAGTTTCTTGCCGCTTCACCAAACATCAAGTGAGCTTCGCTAAATAATGTGCCGAGGCCAATGACTTCACGCATGGCACCTAGCAACACTAAAACTGCTGTGAAACCTAGCCCCATCATTAATCCATCAACAATTGCTGGGCCGACAGGGTTACGTGAGGCAAAAGCTTCAGCGCGACCTGTAATAGCACAGTTGGTGACGATAAGGGGGATAAAAATACCCAATATTAAATAAAGCTCATGAAACCATGCATTCATTAAAAGTTCGATAATGGTGACGATTGAAGCAATAATTAATACAAAAACAGGTAGGCGTGCTTCGTCGGGGATATGTTTGCGTAGTAATGATACGATACCATTGGAGGCGACTAGGGTGAGAACCGTAGCAAGGCCTAAACCTAGGCCATTAATAACGGTATTACTGACAGCAAGTAGTGGACATAAGCCCAATAATTGCACTAGGGCAGGGTTGTTTTTCCATAAGCCGTTACGAATAATGGGGCTGTATACACTGTTCATTATTCAGTCTCCTCAAATAATTCATCACGATGTTGTTCAAAATAAACTAAAGCATTTTTCACTGCAGCCACAACGGCACGCGGGGTAATTGTGGCACCGGTGAATTGATCAAAGTCACCGCCATCTTTTTTAACTTTCCACCTTGATTCAGTGGGGTTTTGCAATGATAAGCCTTTAAAGCCTAGGATCCAGTCTGATTTTTTGAGATCAATTTTATCACCTAAACCGGGTGTTTCTTTCTGTTGAATAACACGCACACCAGCAAGACTGCCATCAAAATAGATGCCGACAAGTAGTTTGATTTTACCATTATAGCCATTCGGTGCGATACTGGTGAAAACGGCAGCGATAGGTGTGTTTCCTTTGCGGGCACGGTATATATATGTTGGGCTTTTAGTATGTAAGTCGGCGAGGGCAGGCAATGATAATTTGTCCTCTAAAATATCATTATCATAGCGTGACGTGTCCACCAATTCATTAAGAGCAGCTAATAGTGCTTGTCGTTCATTTTCTTTGATTTGATCACGGGTATTAATCTCAGTGAGGCTCACTAGACTTGTGGCTACAATTGCAAATAGAGCTAACATTAAGCCTATTTTTAAAATATGACTTTGTATCTGGTTCACTGTTTTGCCCCATACACTTTAGGTTGGGTGTAATAATCAATGAGTGGCACCATCATATTCATTAATAAGACGGCAAAGGCAACACCATCAGGATAGCCGCCCCAAACACGAATAATATAGGTTAATAAACCGACACCTGCTCCAAATACAATTCGTCCCTTAACAGTTGTTGATGCTGTAATGGGATCGGTTGCAATGAAAAAGGCGCCTAACATTGTGCCACCGCTTAATAAATGAAATAGTGGCGAGCCAGTGATTTCAGGGCTAATAAACCAAGTGATGGCACTAATGGTCGCTAAGCTTGCGATCATGGCGACAGGAATATGCCAGCTGATCACGCGGCGATAAATTAGGTATAAACCACCGACAATAAAGAGGCCATTTATCCATTCCCAGCCTTTACCGCCGAATAAGCCAAATAAAGGTTGCTGAATAATCTCAGCCGGGGTTTGAAGGAGACCGATATGCGTTTTCATCGTATCAAGTGGCGTGGCACCCGATAAAGCGTCAATAGCAACACCTGAGCTGATTTGGCCGGTGAAGATGACTTGGAATGCAGAGGAAAAATCAAGCGGATGCTCACTTAATGTTGTAACGGGTAGCCATGTTGTCATTTCTAAAGGAAATGAAATCAGCAGAACAACATAGGCAACCATAGCAGGGTTAAATGGGTTGTAGCCCAAACCACCATATAGATGTTTAGCAAAGATGATGGCAAACAATATACCAATCGTGACTAACCACCACGGTGCTAGCGGAGGCAATGCAATTGCTAATAAAACGGCTGTTACGATGGCGCTACCATCAGTCAAAAAGGGTTTAAGTGGACGATTACGCAATTTGAGCATTAAAGCTTCAGCAAGCAAAGCAACCACAATGGCTAAGGTCATTGTGATAAGTACACTAGGGCCAAAGAAATAAACAATGCCAATGACAGCGGGCACAAGTGCTAGCAATAGTTGCAGCATTTGCAGGGTTACATGGTTAGTGCCTGATAAAAAGGGTGATGATAAGCGGCTTAATGGCATTAGTTGTTCTCCACGTTATCAGGATTGCTAGCTTTTTCAGCCGCTTCTTTTGCTTTTGCAGCTTTGCTTGCAGCAAGGGCGGCTTTACGTTGGCGTTGGCGTTGTTCTTTTTCTTGTTTCTCTAATTCTTGTCGTTCAAGACGGTTCTCATGGCGTAATCGGGCATTGTCTGCTTTAAGTGTTTCTTGCTGTTGGTTCATTATTTCGGTTTTGGCAAAACGGAAATAATGAACTAAAGGAATTTTACTCGGGCAAACATAGCTGCAACAGCCACATTCGATACAGTCAAACAAATTATATTGTTGTGCTTTATCTAGATCTTTAGCGCGAGCATGCCAATAAAGTTGTTGTGGCAGTAAACTTACTGGGCAAACGGTTGCACATTCTCCGCAACGAATACAAGGTAGAGGTTTGGAGGCAGGGGCGGCATTATCAACACCAACCAAAATGCAGTTCGTCGTTTTTGTAACAGGTAAATTCACGCCTGATAAGTTATAGCCCATCATTGGCCCACCTAAAATAAAAGGTTCGCCCGGTTGATGTTTTGTTTCACAGAATGCCAATAAGTCATCCATTGGCGTGCCGAATAAGGTTTCAAAGTTCCCCGCATGTTTTACATCGGTACCCGTAACAGTAACAATTCGTGAAATAAGTGGTTCGCCATGAAGAATGGCACGACCTATTGCATAGCTTGTGCCTACATTATGACAGACAATACCTAAATTGATAGGCAAGCCGCCGCTGGGCACTTGCTTACCTGTTATCACTTGAATGAGTTGTTTTTCACTACCGGCAGGGTAGCGAGTTGGAACACTGACTATTTTAGTATCTTGCAGTTTGGAACGATGCGATAAGGCGCGCTCCATTGCTGCGATGGCTTCAGGTTTATTGTCTTCAATTGCAATAACACACTGTTTAACCCGCAAGGCATATTGCATTATTTCAATGCCATCTAAGATCCCTTCGGCACGCTCACGCATCAGCATGTCGTCACAGGTAATATAAGGCTCGCATTCAACACCATTTATTATCAAGGTATGTACATGATGATGGACACCAGGATTAAGTTTGATATAGCTAGGGAATCCCGCTCCGCCTAATCCAACAATACCAGCCATACGAATGTGTTGTCGGAGCTCATATTCTGATAATTGAGTAAAATCATCAATGCCATGATGCTCTATCCAACGATCTTCACCATCTGTTTTAATCGTAATACACAATTCAGATAAACCAGAGGGATGAGGGATCTCTTGGTGATCTATGGCGATAATTTGACCAGAACTAGGGGCATGCAAACCGACAGAAATATGCCCCTCGGAACGGGCAATTTTTTGACCTTTTAGCACTTGCTCGCCTACTTTTACAATAGGTACAGACGCTTCGCCTATATGCTGTTGCAGTGGTAAAATAAGCTTTTTACTAATTGGTACAGGTTTAATGGCTAGCTGTGTTGAGCGTCGTTTTTGCCCATCTAGTACAAGTCCACCAGGAAAAGAATGAAGGCTATCCGTCATGCTTTGTTCCCATTTTTAATTCAAGATGAGCAGGATCGGGCCAGCGCCAAGTATTGGGATTTTGTTTTACTTCTATCATATCAATACAATCTACAGGGCAGGGTGGTACACATAATTCACAACCGGTACATTCTTCAGTAATTACAGTATGCATCTGTTTTGCCGCACCTAAAATGGCATCGACAGGACAGGCTTGAATACATAATGTGCAACCAATACAGCGATCTTCAACAATTACCGCTAATGTTTTAGGCTTTTCTACACCACAATCTTCGTCAAGTGCTTTCACTTCAACTTCGAGTAAATCAGCTAAAGCCTGAATCGTCGCTTCACCACCAGGTGGGCAACGGTTAATATCAGCCTCACCTGCGGCCATGGCCTCAGCGTAAGGGCGACAACCTGCAAAACTACACTGGCCACATTGTGTTTGTGGTAATAATTTATCGATCTGATCGGCAATAGGATCGCCTTCGACTTTAAATCGAATAGAGGCATAGCCTAATAATAAACCAAAGACTAATGCCATGATTGTGACGGCAAGGATAGCGGGTAGCATAGTTAATCAACCAAACTAGCAAAGCCCATAAAGGCCATAGACATCAAACCAGCAGTAATTAAACCGATAGCTGCACCTTGAAAAGGTACGGGCACATCAGCGGCATCAATACGCTCGCGCATAGAGGCAAAAATAACAAGCACTAAAGAAAAACCAATTGCCGCGCCAAAACCATATAAACCTGACTCAATAAAGCCGTGTTCTTCTTGTACATTAAGCAATGCCACACCTAAAACAGCACAATTGGTTGTGATTAGCGGTAAGAAGATCCCCAAAACTTGATAAAGTAAAGGACTGGTTTTATGCACAAGCAATTCTGTAAATTGCACGACAACCGCAATAACAAAAATAAAACTAATAGTACGCAAGAATTCTATACCTAAAGGAGCAAGTAGATATTCGTTAATTAGATAACTGGTAATGGATGATAAGGTTAAAACAAATGTCGTCGCCAAACCCATACCCATAGCCGTTTCTAGCTTGCGAGACACACCCATAAATGGACACAGTCCTAGGAATTTAACTAGAACAATATTGTTGACTAAAATGGTGCTGATTAATATGAGGGCATAGTCTGCCATGTTCAAACCTACTGATTTAATCGAGATCCATCTGTGTAATGTAAATAAACGTCACACAGCTGTATTTAATAACTGATCAGTATAGCTTATTTTAACTTTATTTCGTAGTGTTATATTTATAATAATTGGTTTTTATAGGTTTATTATATGATTATATTATATAGATATTAAGGAAATTGTTGTCCAGAAGTGTTCTCTGAATCATGCAGATTTAATGGTCACGAGTATATA
>CAYSGK010000122.1:0-6544 GCA_964430395.1 uncultured Methylophaga sp. | reverse complement strand
TATTCTGCTATTTATGCGGGTATAGATGAAATGAAATCACAGTTATATTAGCGACAATTGTCCTGACTCTTCAGCTTGTTGAAAAGTTTTATATTTATCTTGTAGCTCCTTAGCCACAGTGTGGGCGTTAAGAGCTTGTATAATTTCTTTTCCTAAAGCATAAGCCAAGTTCACGGGTACGGCATTCCCAATTTGTTTATAAATTTGATTCATGCTTCCCTCAAATTCCCAATCATCTGGAAATGTCTGAATTCTAGCATATTCTCTTGTTTGAAATGGCCGAGTATAGTCAGGGTGGCACCTTTCAGTTTGCTTCTGAGCAGGTGAGGTGGTTAGCGTCAAACAAGGCTCATCCCAACTAATTCTACGAGCCATCCCTGTTTTTCCTCCCCCTAAATAAAAACTTTTCAGCATATATTCTTTTTGAATATTTAGGGGCAAATCTCGCCAATATCCACCGGGGGGAATTAGCTTCATTATTTCATTTTTCCTTGGCGGATATTTCTGACCTATTGACTCTGGTACATCAGTATCAAACAATTCTCCAGCTTTAAGTGCTGCTGACAAATTCATCATTTCTCTCTCAGGTTTTGGATAACTGAACTTGATTCCACTGTTTTTCTTTATTCCAACCAGAAACAAACGTTCTCTTTTTTGAGGTACTTTATAAAATGCTGCTTTTAATATTTTAGGAGGTAAAACGTCATAACCTAGATCTTCCAGAATTCCTACCATTGAGTTTAATGTCTGTCCATTATCATGTGTTACTAATCCTTTAACATTTTCGCCAATACAAATTAATGGTTCTACCTCTTTTACTGTTCTTGCAAACTCATAAAATAACGTACCTCGTGCATCATCTAGTCCGCGTTTTTTTCCTGCATAACTAAATGATTGGCATGGAAACCCGCCTGTAACAACATCAACTGTCCCCTTATACTTCAAAAAGGATTGTTCCGTAACATCACCTTCCACAATATTCCAATTTGGTCTGTTTTTTCTCAGTGTTTTACAAGCCCAAGGGTCGATCTCATTTAATAGCTTACAAGATAATCCGGCTTTTTCTAATCCTAGAGCAAGTCCACCTGCACCAGCAAATAATTCCAAGACTGAATAAGGTTTTATTGCAGCATAATATTCAGATCTAGTCTCATTTATACCTGTGCCATCAAAATCTATATATTCTTTTAGCGCTTCTGGTGAATATGCCCTATAATTATTGGGCATCCTTATAGGCTTTAGTTTTCCATCTTCATCCCATCGCCTCAAGGTTTGTTTTGAAACAGCTAATAACTCGGCTGTTTCAGCTAAAGAGTAATAGTTTTTCATGCTAAGTTTGCTTAAGGTTATACATGGTTATTATATTAAGGGGTTTTCTCGCATGAATCAAGCTGAAAAGGATATTCTTTTAGAAAAAGCTCAATCATGGTTTAAAAAGAGTATTGCTGAAAATCATATTAAAAACACTAAGAAATTAATGGATGCATCTAAATTTGATATCAATCCATTTTTAGCTGTTTATTTATCTAATTTCTTAACGGGCAATACAAAACCTGAAAGTCTTGCAAAAGCGCTTTTGTACCCGCGCGTTTTAGGCACATCTATCACCACTTCTTTTGGTACCAATATTCAGAAATTCACCAATGAAGTGCTATCTTCTTTCGGCAGCACAACTTCCGGCATCGACATTGAATTTGTTGATCAGATCAACAAAAACACCATTTATTGCCAATTAAAATCGGGGCCAAATACAATAAATAAAGATGATGTTGAGACAATAGCGGGGCATTTTACAAAAGTAATCCATCTAGGAAGAACAAATAACTTAAGAATCACTCACGATGATATGGTTGTAGGTATTATCTATGGTGATGCAGATAGTCTAAATGGACACTACAAAAGAATCAGCAACGAATATCATTACCCAATTTATGTTGGACAAGACTTTTGGCATAGGCTAACAGGTGATGAAAACTTCTATGCGGATCTTATTCATGCCATTGGGCATGTTGCCAAAGAGGCGGACTTCACTAAAGAATTGCAAGAAGTCATTGACGAACTGTCAAAGTCTTCAGAAATTAAAATTCTCTCAAAAGACTCTTAAGCAAACAGATCCCGACGAATAATAGTTTCTACTCTATCCGGTCCCGTAGAGATAATATCAATCGGCACACCTGCTAGGCTTTCAACTTTATTGATATACGTCTGCGCATTAGCGGGTAATTTATCAAATTCGGTAATACCTAATGTTGATTCACTCCAACCCGGCATGTCGATATATTGTGGTTCACAGCCTTCAAATTCATCTGCGCTTAGTGGCAAGGTGTTGACTATTTTACCATCGCGTTGATATGCCACACATAGACGAATAGTTTTTAAGCCATCCAACACATCAAGCTTTGTTAAACATAATCCTGTGATACTACTAACCCAACACGCTCTATTTAACGCTACCATATCTAACCAACCGCAACGACGATCACGGCCTGTTGTTGCCCCTACTTCATGACCTTTATCGGCTAAATATTGACCAATTTCATTCACTTGGCCACCTTCATCAAGTAATTCTGATGGGAATGGGCCTGCACCTACACGTGTTGCGTAGGCTTTGGTGATGCCTAGTACATAATCAATATGACGTGGGCCTACACCTGAACCTGCGGCGCAACCACCGGCAGTAGTATTCGATGATGTTACATAAGGATAAGTACCATGATCAATGTCTAATAAGGCACCTTGGGCACCTTCAAACATAACATTTTTACCTGCTTCATGATATTCCTTAAGTAGCTGAGGAATATCATCAATTAATGGCAATAAAACATCACGCATGGCTAAGATTTCATCACGCACTTTTTCAAAGCTAACAGGGGCTGCTTGGTAGTAATTAATCAATGAGAAGTTATGGAATTTAACCACTTCTTCTAGCTTCGTTACAAAGCTTTCTTGATCAATCAAATCGCCCAGACGTAGCCCTCGGCGTGCAACCTTATCTTCATAAGCTGGGCCAATACCTCGGCCAGTAGTACCAATAGCATCTTTACCGCGGCGACGTTCGCGTGCTTGGTCTAATGCAATATGGTATTGCAATATTAATGGGCAAGCCGCACTGATTTTAAGACGTTCACGAACGGGAATTCCATTGCCTTCTAACTCGTTCATTTCTTTTAATAGTGCATCAGGTGATAACACCACACCGTTACCAATTAGGCATTGCACATGATCACGTAAAATACCTGACGGAATAAGATGTAACACCGTTTTTTTACCATCAATCACTAAGGTGTGGCCAGCATTGTGCCCACCTTGAAAGCGCACTACTGCAGAGACATTATCGGTTAATAAGTCAACCAGTTTGCCTTTACCTTCATCACCCCATTGGGAGCCTATTACTACTATGTTCTTAGCCACAGATTTTTATTCCTGTTGATGCCACTATAAGTGGCTAGTTTTTATAAATTATTTATTTGGCAAATTGGTAGATTACGGTCTGACCTTGACTACGTAATTGTTCAATTTTTTGTTGTTGAGCTTTATCATCAGACCATTCAACAGTAATCAGATCTTGCTCTTCATCTTCTGCAAGTAATTGACTTGCAATCGCTTTTAAATCTAGGCTAAAGCCTGTTGCTGGTTGTGCATGCCCAAAGTCAGCACCAATGTCATCATAACGTCCACCCATAGCAATCGCCTGCGAGCTATCTGCTTGATATGCCGCAAATACAAGCCCAGTGTGATAGTGATAACCCCGTAATTCAGCTAAATCAAAATTAAGTACAATATTCGGAAGTCGTTGCGCCATCAAATCGGCCATAGTTTGTAATGTGTTTAATGCTTTTTGCACAGATTCTGGTGCTTTACTTAGCACTTGAATTGCTTTTGGCAACACCTCGATACCACCGTTCAACTCAGCCAAAGCAAGCAACATAGAATGGTTTTCTTGCGATAATTGATAGTCTGATAATAAGCTGGCTATCTGCGTTATCTCTTTGCGTTGAAGTGCGGTAAATAATTCCTGCTCTTGCTGTTCACTTAAACCAGCATCCTTTGCCAAGCCGCGGTAAATACCAACATGGCCAAGATCCAGCAATAAAGAGTTATCAAGATCGGCGCTGGCTAACATCTCAATCATTAGCTGCACAATTTCCATATCACTTTCAGGGCCGGCATGACCGTATATTTCAGCACCTAATTGAATAGGATTACGTGATGTGCCTTGCCCTGTAGGCAGAGTGTGTAACACATTGCCGATGTAACACAAGCGTAGAACACCTTTATGATCACGTAAGTTATGTGCGGCTATGCGTGCAATCTGCGGGGTAAAGTCTGCTCGAATACCCATTAAACGCCCTGACATTTGATCAGTGAGTTTAAATGTTTGTAAATCTAAGGCTTTACCTGTACCCGTCAACAAAGAATCAAGATATTCAACCAAAGGAGGAAAAACTAATTTATAGCCCCAGCTTTGCATTTTATCGATTAATTTTCGACGTAACGTTTCAAGTTGTGCTGCTTGTCCCGGCATTAATTCATCAATGCCTTCTGGTAGCATCCAACGCTGTTTAAAACTCATATTTTAACTTACCAAATAAAGTAAAAATAGACCCAAGCCCATACTAAACAATCCAATGATTCGAATGTGATGATCTTGCATATTGGCCATTTGTAATAATGCACGACGAAATGCAGTTGGACTTAAAAAAGGCATAATACCCTCAATCACCAACATTAATGCTGATGCCAACCATAAACTATGTAAAAAACTATCCGCCACTTTAATTACTTAGTTTTTCTCGCCGCCAAAACCTTCAAAAAAGTCACCTTTAGGTTCAATCACCAACATATCATCGCCAGTGAATACTTTTTTGTAGGCATCTAATCGTCGATAAAAGGCGTAAAACGCTTCATCTTTACCGTAGGCTTCGGCATAAATATCAGTCGCTTGCGCATCACCATTACCACGGATTTCTTCCGCTTTTTGCTCGGCCTCGGCTAACAGAGTGATCTGTTCTTTATCTGCCCCAGATTTGATCCCTTCAGCCTCTTCAGCACCTTGAGCACGTGTTTCATCTGCTTCTTGCTTACGATCAAAGCGCATTCTCTTATAAACCGCTTCATTAATACCAGTGGGGAAATCGATGCGTTTAATACGAATATTAACTATTTCAATTCCTAATTCTTTCGCACTCACATTCGCCTCAGCAAGAATA
Organism: uncultured Methylophaga sp.; assembly: GCA_964430395.1. GTDB lineage: Bacteria > Pseudomonadota > Gammaproteobacteria > Nitrosococcales > Methylophagaceae. The sequence goes on along the minus strand of CAYSGK010000122.1, from coordinate 1,334 downwards.
TCTGCAACCATGGTAGTCCGGTCACCAGCAACAACTTGCTGAACAGTTCTATTGGCAAAAGAATCACGTAATCCATTATTTACAATATGAAATAATCGAGAACTTGCTAAGCCTTGGTCACCACTTACAGCAGTGTAGTACAGCCCTGTATCAGCTATTTTCCATAATAAAAATGAATCAACTAACAGGTTTTTACTTTTAAGCGTTAAATAGTTTTCTGGTTTGGCATCAATCGTTAAAATGCGACCATCAAAACGTTTAACATCTTCAAATAAAGGGATTTTAAAGTGGAGCCCAGGCTTAAAATCAGCTTGTTTAATTTCACCTAAATGGAGTAATAAAACACGCTCACGCTGGTCAACAAAAAATACCGTTGATCCAACTATAATAAGTGCTAATATCACTATGAAAAATAATTTATGTAAGCTCGATGGCATCTTAACGCCCCCTTCTGCTACGCGCATCAGTTGATGCTGAATTTGTAGACCTTGTATTTGTTTGTGGATAAGCCAAATTACCCATATCAATTCGTGTTGGTGGCATTGAAGCTGAGCTTGTCATCCTATCTAAAGGCAAATACAGTACATTATTACTATCTTTAGATACATCAACCAATACTTTTTGACTTCGACTATAAACTTGTTCCATCGTATCTAAATAGAGACGTTCTTTAGTAATCGCAGGTGCCTTTTCATACTCCGTCAAAACTTGTGAAAAGCGGCTACTCTCACCACGCGCCTTAGCTATAACTTGATTTTGATATGCTTCAGCTTCTTGTACAATCCGTGTCGCTTTACCTCGTGCTCTTGGCACGATATCTTTTGCATATGCTCTGGCTTCAAGAATTTGACTTTCTTTATCTGCATCTGCTTTTACCACATCAGCAAAGGCATCTTGCACTTGTGGTGGCGGTTGAATGTCAGGCATATTAAAATTCGTCACCACTAAACCCGTTCCATAATCGCCTAGTAAATCTTGTAAAACCACCTCGGCCTTGCTTGCCATTGCTGCACGGCCTGTTTTAAATACTTCATCCATGGCTGTTTTGCCCACAACTTCTCGCACGGCACTTTCCGTCATTTGGCGAAGTGTTAAATCGGGATTAACCACATTAAATAAGTAGTCTGCAGCATTTTCAACATGAAATTGAACCTCAACTTTAAGTTCAATAATATTTTCATCTTTAGTCAGCATTAATGCTTCTGATGAAACACTGCCTCCTGTTTGACCAAAGCCAATATTAACGGTTCTAACACGCGCAACATCTACTTTTTCAACTTGTTCAATTGGATAAGGCATATGCCAATGCGGGCCTGGCATTGTAGTTTCAGTAT
>CAYSGK010000121.1:0-6561 GCA_964430395.1 uncultured Methylophaga sp. | reverse complement strand
TCCCTTAGCTCGAGAAGGGTAGAAATACTAATACCATGCAACAACCAACATTAAAGCCACAACCCGTTAAAAAATTTGCTTTATTTGAACTCGGCTTTAGACCCTTTTTCCTACTGGCCAGCTTATTTTCTATTATCGCAACTTCAATATGGATGGCAAATTACACCTTTGGGTGGACATTACCTGTCAGTACAATCACCCCTATTGCTTGGCATGGGCATGAAATGGTTTTTGGTTATAGTGTTGCAATCATTGCCGGTTTTCTACTAACGGCAGTACGAAACTGGACAGGTGTGCAAACCATCCAAAGATGGCCTTTATTTTTATTGGCGCTAACATGGTTACTGGCAAGAATACTCCCGCTACTTAATTCACCAATACTATTTGTTTGGGGTGCTTTATTTGATATTATTTTTTTTGTAGGACTCACCCTCGCCATACTTCATCCTATTGTTAAGGTGAAGCAGTGGCGACAAACGGCGATAGTATCTAAAATTATCCTTCTATTATCTGCAAATATTGTGTATTACCTCGGCGTATTTCACATTATCGATCAAGGCATTTCTTGGAGCTTATTTTCAGGTGTATATTTTATTATGGCACTCATTTTTACACTTGCCAGACGCGTTATGCCATTTTTTATCGAACGTGGCGTTGGCTACCAAGTTCAATTAAAAAACTGGTCATTTATTGATACCAGTAGTTTATTATTCTTAGCCGCCTTATGGATTAGTGATGTATTCCTCAAACAGGCATTACTCACCACTCTTCTTTCACTTGTATTAGCGAGTTTGCACAGCGTTAGACTATGGGGTTGGTATACCAAAGGGATATGGCAAAAACCATTATTATGGGTGCTGTTTGTAGGGTATAGCTTTTTCATTTTAGGCTTTATTCTTAAAGCACTTAATTTCTTCACCCTCTATCCAAGCACTATTCCGCTTCATGCTTTCACCTATGGCGGCATTGGTATGATGACATTAGGTATGATCGCACGAATCTCCTTAGGTCATACGGGTAGAAATATTAATCAGCCACCCACTATTTTAAAATGGGTCTTTCTCAGCCTATTTCTCGGCACCATTATTAGAGTCATCTTTCCCATATTTTTTCCAAGTGCCTATATTCATATCATAGGAACAGCACAGCTATTATGGATTATCGCCTTTACATTGTTCTTAATGCAGTATTTTACGATTTTTATTCGCCCTAGAAAAGATGGTCAAGCAGGTTGATTTTATTAAAATATCAGCAATTTAATGCTTGACATGTATAAAGTTATTCAACTTTGGAAAGAACTGTTACAAAACTGTAACAACTATCAGCGCTAAGTTATTGATACTACTAATGTCATTCTTAACATATTGATTTTTATATTGTTTTTGTTGTGGTTAAATTTTAACCAATATGAGTAAGATTGTTGCAGAATCATGACTTAATCATTTTTTTAAGAGTTAACCACAGACTTATCCACAGGAAATGTGAGTAAGTCTATAAGTCATTGAAAGCTGAAAATACCAACTGAAAAGTCAGTTTTAGCTTAGATTGAAATCTTCGGCAAATTCCAATGCGTTACCATCCGGATCACGGCAAAAGAAGGCCGCTCGACCTGATTTGCTACGTGAAAAAGTAACCCCCGCTTCTTCCAGTTTCTCTGCTAACGCATTCAAGTCATCTACCACTAAAGCAATATGTTTATCTTTACCTCCATGTTCTGGCCTGCCTTCTCTTGAATCAGGATTGGGTAATTGCATTAAATGTAATTGTTGGCCACTATCACTAATATCTAGCCAAGCGCCATCAAATGGGAATTTAGGTCGCCCCATATTTTGAGGTATCTCTAATATTCCACAATAAAATGCTAATGATCGGTCGAGATCTTCAACTAAAAAACTAGCATGCGCAATTGATTTAATCATTTTCTTCACCTTGTTTCATTTCTGATCGTGCGACACCATAAGCCGCAACTAATATTAAACTTCCACCTATCCATTCTTGCATCGTCATCACCTCATTCGTTAATATCCAAGCGGCAATAGCGGCAACTATCAGCTCAAACAGCATAATCACTGAGGAACGGTAAACCGGCATTTTACCCACTCCGTAAAGCACAGCAATCGTCATCGCGGTAATGCCAAGCAAACCTAAAAGTATCGCTCCAACCCAAACCGAGGGGGTAACCTCTGGTACAGGAGCTTGTTGCCAAATCAAAACAATAATAGACGTAACAACTACGCCCCACCATACAACGCCTGTTTTCATACCCATTGATACCGAAGCCAATTTTCGTGCTAATACATTATTAATTGAAAAAGCAATACTTGCCATTAGTGCTAACCAATCTGCCATTCCGTGCGGCCATGGCCAACCAATATCAGGGTTCCACAGCATTATGATCGAGCCAGTCATTGCAAGCGCAAACATTATAATCGCAGCTCGTGATAATCTTTCTCCTAAGCACCAACGTCCTAATAATACCGTCCATAAAGGTGATAAATAAAATAATAACATCACCCGCATCACTTCACCTTCAATTAGCGCAATAACAAATGCGACATTGGTGATGCCTGCTGCGATAGCTAAAGCGACTAAACTGCTTCTATGCTGATAAAGTAGTTGTGACTTATTTCGTATAAAAGGGATGACCACAATCCCAGCAGCTAAATACATCATTAACGAGCTCCAGACTGCGCTCATTCCTGCCTCGTTTAATAATCGCAATGGGTACCAAATTAGGCCCCACAAACTGGCTGAAAATAATAAACTAGCAATTGCCAATCGATGATGTTGCTGATTTTGTGCATTCATCAAGAAATTTTATACCATCGGTGAAATAAAGGTCAGTATTAATTTAAGAATTTCAAATAACCCGCTATACTACTTGGTTTTTGCACAAGCTTTTTTATTATAGATGAATTCAGAACTAACAAAACTACATCCTTATCCATTTGAAAAACTTGCTGAGCTAAAAGCAGGATGCCATCCACCTGAACATTTAAACCATATTGCTTTATCTATTGGCGAACCTAAACACCCAACCCCAGGGTTTATTGCAGAAGCTGTTATCGAACATCTGCATGGCTTATCTGTCTATCCCACTACAATGGGTACCCTTGAGCTTCGTCTTGCTATCGAAACATGGTTAGGAAAACGATTTCGAATCGCAGGTTATATTCAAGCTACTCGCCATATTTTGCCTGTAAATGGCACACGTGAAGCCTTGTTCGCTTTTGCACAAGCGGTGATCGATAAGACTAAAGAAAAGCCGTTAGTGGTTATGCCTAACCCTTTTTATCAAATTTATGAAGGTGCAGCGATTTTAGCGGGTGCTACACCCTACTTTCTAAACTGTAATGCTGAAAATAATTTTATTCCAGATTTTTCAATCGTAACTGATGATATATGGGAGCATTGCCAATTATTATATTTATGCAGCCCTGGCAACCCAACAGGAGCGGTGATTAATCAAACCACTTTAACAATGCTAATTGAATTAGCACATAAATATGATTTTATCATTGCTGCTGATGAATGCTACTCAGAAATTTATATCGATGAATCACAACCACCTGTCGGTCTTTTAGAAGCAGCAGTCGAAGCGGGTTATACCGATTTTGGTCACTGTGTGATCTTCCATAGCTTATCAAAACGATCAAATGCACCTGGTTTACGCAGTGGCTTCGTTGCTGGCAATGAAAAGATTATCAAAGATTTTTTACGCTACCGAACATATCACGGTTGTGCGATGCCGTCTGCCACACAAGCAGCCTCACTCGTCGCATGGCAAGATGAAGACCATGTTATCTATAATCGCAAACAATATCGTGAAAAATTCGATGCTGTTTTATCTATTTTAGGGCGTGAAATGAATGTTAGTCTACCTGAAGCGAGTTTTTACCTATGGGCTGAGACACCTATTTCAGATACTGAATTCGCGCGTCGATTATTCGAAGAACAAAATGTCACAGTATTACCTGGCAGCTATTTGGCTCGTGATACCAATGAAGGAAATCCTGGCACAAACCGTATTAGAATGGCACTAGTTGCACCAATTGAAGAATGCATTAATGCAGCTCATCGGATTGTAAACCTACTCAAAACCTTACAAGCAGAAAGCACAAAATCATGATCACTTTATATGGCATTAAAAACTGCGACACCGTCAAAAAGGCACGCCGATGGCTTGAATCGAATGGCATTACCTATCAATTTCATGATTTTCGTGTTGATGGTTTAGATAAATCGACTATCAATACTTGGTTAGAACCTGTGTCATGGCAGGAACTGTTAAACAAACGTAGTACAACATGGCGTCAGATTTCCATGGAACAAAAAGAAACATTAGATCAATCTAGCGCCATCGACCTTATGGTCATTAAGCCAACCTTAATCAAACGCCCGGTATTAGTGTCTGACAATCAAATTATTATTGGCTTTGATAAATCAAAATATGAGCAACTGAGTAAATAGCTATCTTAAAAAAATTAAATATACCTCTATTACTATTATTAATGCTTCCCATAATGGCACAAGCAGATGGACAGCAATGGCATAATTATGACCATTTCTATTTGCAAGGTGGGACTTATTTTCATTTTGGCGGTGAAAATAATAAAGATTATAAAGGCCCTAGAGCGCTAGTAAGTTTAGAAGCAATTAAAGAGGATAATTGGCTTTATGGTTTATCTCTATTTAATAATTCTTTTGGGCAATTTTCTCAATATCTTTATACAGGAAAAAGCTGGAATTATCATAATAATTGGGAAGGATTTCATACTAAAATTACGGCTGGCTTGATACATGGTTATAAAGATGAATTTGAAGATAAAATTCCCTTTAATGAAATAGGAATTGCTCCAGCTATTATTCCTAGTATCGGTTATAAAAGAAATGGATTAGGTATCGATGCTGTATTATTAGGATTTAATGCTATGTTATTTACAGTTGGAATTGATCTTTAAGAGCTTTTAATATGTCAGAAACGCTTATATTAACAAAAGACCTTGTTAGCCGACCAAGTGTGACGCCTGACGATTTTGGTTGTCAGCAATTATTAGCTGAGCGCTTAGAAGCTATCGGTTTTAATATCGAACACTTACGTTTTGGTGATACGGATAATATTTGGGCAAGACGCGGTACTCAATCACCTGTATTTGCCTTTGCTGGTCATACTGATGTTGTACCTACAGGCCCCGAAAAGAACTGGACATCACCACCATTTGAACCCACGATTCGTGATGGCTTACTTTACGGCCGTGGTGTTGCCGATATGAAAGGTAGTATTGCTGCCTTTGTGACGGCATGTGAACGCTTTATCACTGAAAACCCTAACCATGGCGGTAGCATCGCTTTATTAATCACCAGTGATGAAGAAGGCCCCGCCACGGGCGGTACTGTTAAGGTTATTGAAACACTTGAAGCGCGCGGCGAGAAAATTGATTGGTGTCTAGTGGGTGAACCCAGTAGCACAAACAAGTTAGCTGATATCGTTAAAAACGGTCGGCGTGGTTCAATGAATGGTTATTTAACCATTAAAGGCAAGCAAGGTCATATTGCTTATCCACATCTTGCCGAAAACCCTATTCACTTATTAACACCTGCATTAAATGAACTTTGCTCAATTGAATGGGATCAAGGAAATGAAGACTTTCCACCTACCAGCTTTCAAATATCAAACCTGAATGCGGGTACCGGTGTGACTAATGTAATCCCCGGTACAGCGCAAGTGATATTTAACTTCCGTTATTCTACCGAAGTTACACATAAACAATTACAACAGCGTGTACAAGATATTCTGAATAAATATGAGCTTAATTATGATCTTAAATGGGAATTATCTGGCAAGCCTTTCCGAACAGCTAGTGGCGCCCTAGTTGATGCTGTACAATCTGCCATTCAGTCTGTAACAGGCTATACAACAGAGTTATCTACCTCTGGAGGCACATCTGATGGTCGTTTTATCGCGCCTACTGGTGCTCAGGTCATTGAGTTAGGGCCGTTAAACGCCACTATTCACCAAATAGATGAATGTGTGTCGATTGCCGATCTAGATACTTTATCTACAATTTACCAGAACTTATTGTTTAAATTACTGTCAACTACGCCATGCTAAATCGTATTACATTCCGTCAATGGATCTATTGTCTCACTGCACTTGTGCTGGTGATGCAATCATTGGCTGTCTGGCATGATACCACGCATCCTTTTCATACTGTCACGGCACAATGCAAAGTATTCGAAAATATTAGCCACATTACACCGCTTGATTTAGTAGTGGCGATCACGCCCGTTTTCACTCGTAGTTTCATTAATGTTGAGTCATTCTTATCGGTCATATTAGTTTCAACTCTTTTTTGTAAACAACACTCTATCCGCGCACCGCCTCGTTTTTCATAGCTTATATACCAGTAATCATTCATCTGCAGGTTTTAATTCACCCGTCACTCCCGCATGTTTACCCAGTCAAGCTTAGCGGAAGTCTTGCTTCTGTTCAGATTCCGGCTAAAAGCTACCAGAATGACGAAGAAATAAAAACTACAGATTTCACTTAGGTATATACCC
>CAYSGK010000120.1:0-6561 GCA_964430395.1 uncultured Methylophaga sp. | reverse complement strand
GCGATGGCTGCTCCTGGGTATTTTATATAGTTTATTATCTATAGGGACCTTACAGATATCGATTACGAATAATTATTGTCGGGGTAATATATCAACTACCCTCTATAAACTCCATAAGACCGGACACATAATATAGTTCCTCACAAAACTCTTGTTCACTGGCAGTCAATGAAACAGGAAAATCCCCCACATCTGATTTCACATTCCGTCGTGTCATCATTGACGGCTTATTAACTAAACTCAAAACCGAATCATCCCAGACGATATCAAAATGATTAAATATTGACTTTAAGTAATATCCAGGCTGTGACTTAATTTTATCATAACTAACAACTAGCAAATTTTTACTATTTTTCAACCTGAGAACAAAATAGTTTTCAATAACCCAACGCAAGAATATTTGACAAAAGATACTATCAAAACATATATTAAAATATTTTTTCAAAAAACGTGGAAAAAAAATAAGCTTCTGACTCTTATCTCTTAGGATGTCTATATCTGGACTCCAGTTACCAAATTTTTCATACCCAATCAACTGAGATTTACACACATGATAAGGATCTCTAATTACATGGATAATCTTAATATCCCTATAGCTGTCAATTATCCACTGCAACATTAAGTTAATATGTACTTCTTTAATCAAGCGTTTATTAGGAAATATATTTTTATTATATCTATCCTGCCATAAACCTCTTGACCTACCTGCCAATATTTTACGTGCAACCTCCTGGAGAATTTTTTGTTTTTGCAATTCCTCAGAAAATATATTTTTAAATAAATTAACATACTTTTTTTTAGGATGGAATGGTTCAAAAATATATCGATACTGATTATTATAGTTTATTAGCTCAGCAATCCATGTCGTTCCACTTCTACCAGACCCATTCACTATAAGCGTATCATTTGCGCCCCCACAATCATAATAAATCTGCCCGCGAACATACCTATTTAAAGCAGAAAGCTTTTCATTGATTTGGTGTATTTGTAACATTTTTTTGGTACATAAAAACTGCGTTATCGATGGTTAATAAATGATGAAATTGTTTTTCACCTAACACGGAATATTTAAACTCAGGATTTTTTAATGCCGCAGCCCATGTAATAGCCCCATTATGAGAAATAATATCTATTGTCCACGAGATAGCTTTTTTTATAGGAAAAATACTTTCGCCTGCCCGCCAATTATCCTGTAAAGGCAAAAAAACATGTGCAAGTGCTCCGTCAACCGAACAATTATGAATAACTTGTTCAATCAGTTCATAGTTGTCATCCCACCATGGCTTATGGATTTCAGGAGGCGTGGGATGTCCACCTGTAAAATCCTCCATATTACTTGATCGAGCAAGTATCCACTTTGACATCTTTTTTTTTCTAATTTTTTTATGAACTTTTTCATCACTATTGCCATGATTGTAATTCCATGCAACAGCTGCATTTTTATTTCCAGATCGAACAGCATTTGTTAACTGCTTGATATCGCCCCAATTTCCATAATCAAACCACCACGCATCGATTAAACTACCGTATTTTAATGATATATCCTTCAATAAATTAGCCCATAGATCTTTCGGAGTAACACCCAGTGAATTTGCTCTCACATGCCATTTAAAACTAATCTCATATAATAGCAATCTCCATTTAATCTCTTTCTCGTTAGTCGGGTCAGGCCAATGTCTTATATTTTCCGCATATGGACCCTGTGCAGCAACGTAAGCAATTACTCTTAATCCTTTTGCCTTAAGCGCCCGAGCCATTTCTAAAAATAAATCCCTGCTAGGTGCCATACGCTTATCAACCAAATAAATCCCAGGTTTCGGAATAGGAAATGTAAAACGACCACCAATGCTTCCAGCATTAATATTAATCATAACATATTTAATTGTCTTTAGATGGTCTATTTGGTTAATAATAGATTCTACAGAAAAATCTTGAACAGAAGGGGTATTCCCTCCTGGTAAAACCAGCCTTATACCCCACGATCCAGAAAGCCAAAACACACGTCTAGATATTTTCTTATCAATATTACCACATACTGTTACAGCATATATAGAGCTGCAGCACGAAAAAAAAATATATATTACCATAAAAACCCTTTTCACCAAAAGAAAATAACTAAGAATTAGCATTTATTTACCTATACATATCAACTACTTTAGCTGGAATAAAAACCGGAAACGTTTTTACCTTGACGAGCATATAACATACTACCATCATAATTATGTTAGAAATAGACATTGCTATTGAAAATGACAATGCTATGCCATACCCCTTAAACTGCAGAAAGAAACACAAGAAAACCGCATAAATAATCAACATAAATACATTAATATACATTGCATATTTTTGTTTATTTCCCATTATCAAAAGGGCCGATGCTGGACCAGTTAGCGCATTTACAAGATATCCGACCATAAATATAACTAATAAGTTATATGAATCCGAGTATATCTTTCCAAACCATGATGTCAACAAAAACTTACCCCACACAATAATAACAACAAATAATCCTATGGTTAACACTGCACCTACAGTTGTAGCCATCCTAACCAGAAATTCAAGACCCTTATTATCTTTTAATTTAATAAATCTTCCAATTTTAGGCTCAAGAAATACATTAGCAATTAACAACGATAACAATGCGGATTTAGACAACCTAAATGAAACCCCAAATATAGCCACCTCATTTTGTGGCAATATCGCAGATGCCATAATGATAGTTGACTCATTAAATAATACATTCACCACATTAGTAGCATATACAACAATCCCAAAATAAATTATTTTCTTAAAACCAACACCTACATCTACTAAACTTTCTCCAGCATCACTTACCCTATTGAACAAGAAAGCAGCAACCATCAAGAAAGCAAAAAATGAAGATATTATATATGATACAAATAAAACATTAACAGATATAGACAAACTTATATCCCATTCTGAAATTTCCATATACAGCATTGCTAACACAAATATCATAAGCGGAAGTATATTATCAAATATCAACCCTGTATTAGTTCTTCCAATTGCCCTAAGGGTTTGACTAAAAATACTTTGATACCCATAGCTAACTACTGCCAAACAAAATAATATTTGATCCATAGCCGAATAGGCAAAAACAGGAAATAATGCAGGATAAAGCTTATTTATAATAAAAAAAATTAGCACTCCAACACTACTACCAAAAGACGAAATCATCAGGCACTTGTATACTATATCCCATATATTATAGTTATCATTAGCAATGCGCATAGCAATAAACTTCAACGCTGCTTGGCCAGTACCTAGGCGAGATAGAACGCCTAATATCATTAGGCTGCTAAACGCAAAGAAATAAGCTCCTGCTTGCTCAGATGACAAATTTCTTGTTATAACTAATGACACTAAAACAGATGAAACAGCGCCAAATACCTTTATGGAAAATATAGAAATCAGGGATAACAAATTGTTAAATGAGTTAGCGAGCATTTTTACATGATCTTTTAGGCAGATTTATCTTTTTTTTACATCTAGAGAGAGCATATGCAATTACCATAACAATCCCAACCCCACCAGCACTACCACTTGCAGATAATACATTTTCTACCCCAAGAAAGATAATAATAGCAGGTATAAAAACTAATAATGTTGGATCATGCCATGACCTCAACAACCTGACCGAAACAAGTATTATACTTAATATAAACAAAACAAAAACAAGCGCCCCTACAATTCCTAATTCATAATATACCCTAATATATTCATTATGAAAAACACGATTAGCACTTATTGATGCATCATGTTGACCAAGAGTACCTACAAATTTTGCGCTTGCAGTAAGCCCCTTACCAAATACATGTTCATTAAATTTAAAATCAGATATTCTTTGTATCGCAAAACTCCATAATTTCATTCTATCCGCCATAGTCCCTAAATTATTTATATCCGGCTCTTCAATATATAAGCTTATTTCACTCATTCTAGAATTCTTGTATACTGTTATCATATATGGATACATAAACACACCTATAGTAGATAGCAATACCGATAAATAAATACTGATTACCATGCCCTTTACTATTAATTTCTGTGGTTTTGTAACTGCTTTGTATACCAAAAATATTACAACAGCAAGAGCAAAACTTAACATCCCAGCTCTGCTCCCATTTAAAAACAACTCAACAAGTATAACTATAATCCATACTATATTTATCTTATACCCTGGCCCTGCCAACAACAGAGTGCCTATTGCTAACAAATGCTCAGCATATTGCTGCTTGGCGGTAAAACTTACGAATCTCGCCCAATTTAATGTTTCTCCATAAGGATTTCCAAACACATACGTTTGCGTTATTGCCAATATCGTTGATAGCATCAAATAATATATTAAGGTCTCCTTAGTAATCAGACCAGCAACCCACGACTTATAAATAACTATAAAAGTTAATACATATACCGAAAAGTATCCTATTTGTTTAAAAAAAGTATAATACCCTGGATCATCTAGCCACAATATTGATAATAATGAATACACCAAAAAAAATAACCATATTTTTACCCTACCAATACAGCCGCCTAATAAATAAAGTTTAGTTGAATATATTCTTAATCGAAATAGTAGCGCGCATGGAAATAGAACAATACGCATTGAATTAAACAAGTCTATCTCTGCACCACCCTCATTATGTATATTCAAGTGAGATGACACAAGAAATGCTAATATAGCCAATCTTATTGGCGCAAAAACAATAATCAACCCACATAAAAGCAATGCGGATAATATGAATTCGTTCATCATATATTGGGATATTATAATATAAACGTTTAAATTGGATTAAACCGCTTCATAGATGTAAGGTCCCTATATGTAAGGTCCCAATAGATAATAAACTGTATAAAATACCCCAGAGCAGCTATCGCATGGTGATGGCCCCATACGCGCCAACTTAAGTCCTAACTGATTGATTGTTCATACATTGCTCAGCCCCCGTTCTCGGCAGCGCTTCAACAAGTCGATCACGGACTCCGGAAACGTTTGCAAAGTGCCCTTTCGCGGTCCATCATCATTCCGGCATTGTTCGTAGTGCTGTGACTGTCATTGCCACGGCACCTGAATCGCCGTGTCGATTACCTGTTTGAGCAGGTGCCATATCTCCGCCACCACGTTCTCTGCCGCTTTTAGTCCAAACAGGTCCATCTAAAGCGTTTGCCTGCCAGTTTTTTCCAATACCAGGGTGTAGAGCAGCTTGCCATACAGATACACTTCCGCCAGCTCGCTTCCTTACCGGGCGCGCAACCCGTCCAATTGCAACAGACTTTTCAGCCTTTTGATGTACAGCTCCACCTGCCAGGCGCACCCGGTATAATTCGCCAAGGATTTCAGTATCAAGCACAGTGCCCGGCAGATGGGTCAACACCAGCACCCAGCGTAACCGTTCACAGGGATGGAGCACAATATCTCGTATGCTTATGAAACACATTTCCCCGGATATGGATTTTGGGAGTTCACTTTTGGTATCTCAACCTTTGTTTAATCGATTCAAGCTTTTATGAATCAGCCATTTAATCTCGTGACCGGTTACCACCCAGCCGGCCAGGTAAAGGGCGGCCTTTGACGACGTGTAGCCTTTTTTGCCTGACGTCTGGGTCTTTTCCGCTTAGAGCCCCCCGGACAGGGGCAAGGCATTAAGGGTCATTTCGACGTAATGCCCTCGTTTGGCATCGATCACACGGACCGGCCGATGCTGACAGGTTGTCTGCTTCTGGAGCCAGTCATACGCGTCCACCTTCTTCATGGAATCATCGTACAGGTTCATCCCATGGGGGTTGTACGCAATACAACGTTGATGCCTTGCTCAGAAAAGCCCGGATCAAACTCAAAGGCTGGTTGTAGCCACGGTCAATCACGACTACACCCCCTTCCAGAAGGGGAAAGTGATCCAGACTTTCGCCTGTACGGGCATCTGCGACCTTGACCGTCACCATCTCCAGCTTCAAAAGATCATATAGTCAAATGCAGCCGATAGCTGATCCCTTGCGCACCAGGCACCTGAACGGTACTCCCATCCACGATCAAAAATCGTAGGTGACCTTCATTCATTCCCTCCGTTCCTCATACAGATGCTGGCACATCGCCTTCAACCAAGGACCACAGGCCTTCAGGCGCTTGTGGATCGCCGTGTCAGTGATCTGTTCTTCCAAAAGCGTCGCAATGCCTGCGGTTCCTCTCAAGCTCAGATCCACTCAACAATACAACATCACCACTTGCAGCAACTGCAGGGGACTCTTGATCTTGCGACTCCGGGAAAAAGCCCGAAATTCATAGACCGTCGCCCCATAAGCTTCAGGCAACTCTTGCACAAACTAGTCGAATGCGATATCTACTGACTCAGAAAGTGGCGACATCCAAAGCTCCTTCAATTTGGTCGTTGAAAAAGCCGTGATCATGCCGTCACCTCCTCCATATATCAATACCTTGCACGTTTAAGTTGGCGCGTATGCCACTATACCCTCCAGACTTGGCCTAGCTAGCATAATGATTGGGTGCTATCCTTATACCACTCATAGACAGAGGAAATCCCC